>JBBSWE010000149.1:0-1663 GCA_038046445.1 Nanobdellota archaeon
ACTGGTTAAAGTAGTTTAGAAAATCAAATTACAGAGACAAAATGGGAATAGCTGGTTTTAATCTCATTTAACCTATATTCTTGTGATTCTAAATCTTTAAATACCTCCTTATCTATAAAACTAACCGGTGAAAATTATGGCTAATGAATTATTTTATGAATTGCCTCAAGATTGTGAAGCTGTCGCTGAAATAGTGAAATCGATTCCTTCAACTTGGTGCTGGGTTAATGGATTTTTAGCTGCAACAAGAGAGATGTATGAAAGTGGACAGATTGCAGAGAATACTAGATTATTTATCTCTAGGTTTTATTCCATAAAGCCGACCATTATTGGAGTTGATGACGTTCCATACGAGAATCTAAATACTCTTAGAGATCGAAAACAAGGGTTTGTCCCTCAAATTAGTGATGTTGTTTTAAAAGGAAAATTAGTATCGAGTGTTGGTTTTGATGAAGCAGGATTTGAAAATGAGATATTTTCAATGAATAGGGTAAAAGAACTTGCTGCAGAATTTATTCAAAGGGGCTATAAGGGTTGGATAAGTGCTTATAGTGGATATGAAAATAATCATGCAAATGATAATCCTGAAAAGTTTTCTTTGACACATTCATCAGGAAAAAAGGGTTTTGAAACCGATTCTTCGATATTACCACCACACGTTTCTTTGCAATGGGATCCGAGATATGGTGGAAAACGGGAGAACTTGGATGGAATGGTAACCAGACTAGAGGAGTTAGGATTAAGATCACTGAAATAAAATAAGGAAATTAGTTTTCGTTTAAATTCAAAAGCATAAACATATAAATTTTCTGGTTTTTACTGGGTATTAAGTTGGCCGCGTGCTCGACCTATCCTCGATACTAAAGTGCAGAAAGGATAGGACTGAATTACCCTTAAAATCAGCTCTCTCTCACACGCAAAATTGGCCAACAACTTAATACTTAATATGTCCATCCGCTCCCAAAAAGAATTGGAAATTGAACTCTCTCATCTGAAAGATTTTGCCCATCCTTCCGCTAAGCTCGAACAATATTCTACTCCTTCTCCCATCGCGGCAGAATGGATTTGGAGCATGGGAATGAAAGGAGAGATTACTGGAAAAAAGTTCTTGGATGCTGCTTGTGGCCCCGGAATTCTGGGTTTAGGATTATTATTATTAGGAGCAAAAAAAGTTTTATTTTTGGACAAAGATCAAGCGGCGATAGATTTATGCACGGAAAATTATTTGCATTTAAAACAAATGTATAAGTTAGGACAAGCAGAATTTATCGTTAAAGATATCGCTTTGTTTGAAGGAGAAGTAGACATCGTGGTACAAAATCCTCCTTTCGGAACTAAAGATGAACATGCCGATAAGCGTTTTCTGGAGAAAGCCTTTACGGTTGCTCCTATTATATATAGTATGCATAAAGCATCTACCCTTAAATTTGTGGAAGCGATTGCTCAGGATTTTAATTACCGCATTACCGAAGAATGGCATTTTGATTTTCCGATCAAAGCCAGCTTTTGGTTCCACCGCAAACCGGTGAAGAATATCGATGTAATTTTGTTTAGGCTGGAGAAGGAAAAGTAAGTTATTTACGTTACTACTTGTTCAGGGTCTATTTTAGGCACAATTCGCTTTGTGAGTGATTCCTCGTTTTTAAACAAAAAATACTCCTTA
>JBBSWE010000150.1:0-2457 GCA_038046445.1 Nanobdellota archaeon
TATCTTGTCCAGGAACAGATCCAAGGTTACGATATAAATAACGTAAGAAGCAATATTACTAACTCCTCTTTCTATATCCACCGTTATGCCTGCTTTCGCCCCGGTTTGGTTGATTTGAAGCTCTTTCAAAAAGCGATGAAGCATTTTTTTAGCTAATATTCCTAATGCTAACCCTACTAGAAGTATAACTATTGCTACAATAACAATATTTAAGTAATTTTCTGCAGTCTGTACTGTATTTTGTACCGTGGCTTGTAGAGTGTCGTTAATCACTATTTAAGTATAATTTTAGCGTTTATAAAACTTCCCCGCCCTTATACATTATCTAAACAATAAGTTATCTCAATTAGAAGTAGAAATAATTAAAAAGAGTCCTTAATATTCTAAACTTATGGATTATAACGATCAGATTAAAGATTTGGAGAAGGAGCTTTCTACCACCAAGTACAATAAGGCTACCCAAGGCCATATCGGTTTAGTCAAGGCCAAACTAGCTATGCTTAAGGAGAAACAAACTTCACGCAGCAAGACTGGTAAATCTGATTACGGATACACTGTTCGTAAATCCGGAGATGCTACCGTTTTATTATTGGGGTTTCCTTCTACTGGAAAATCAACCATTTTAAACAAACTTACCGGAGCTAACTCCGAAGTAGCCGCTTATGATTTTACCACACTTACAGTAGTTCCGGGAGTGATGGAATATAAGCAGGCTAAGATTCAAATTTTAGACGTCCCGGGAATTGTCAGTGGAGCTGCTTCCGGTAAGGGAAGAGGAAGAGAAGTTCTTACTGTAATTAGAAATTCCGATTTAGTCTTAATGGTGGTGGACGTTACTCATCCCGAACATTATCGTTCCATCTTAAAAGAAGTATGGGAAGCGGGAATTAGGGTGAACAAAACTCGACCCGAAGTGTACATTAAGAAAACGGCCCGTGGCGGGATTCAAATCGGAAAGACCGTAAATTTAGAAGTAGATGATGAGACCCTAGCCAAAATTTTACGTGAATTTAAAATAAACAATGCTCAAGTATTGATTCGCAGCCCTGTCGATGTAGATGATTTCATTGACTGTATTGAAGGGAACAAAAAATATCTTCCCGCTATTACTTGCTTAAGTAAAGCTGATCTGGCCACAGTCGAAGAAGTTAGTCGAACAAAAAAAGAATTAAATGCTGATTTAGCCATTTCTGCCGAGCAAGATTTGAATATTGAAATGCTCAAAGACTTAATTTTTCTTAAATTAAATTTTATGCGCATTTATATGAAAGAACCGCGCAAAGAAGCGGACTTGAAAATACCTATGGTTATTTCTTGCGGTTCTGCCATTGGAGATGTTTGTGATAAATTGCATCGTGATTTTCGCGGAAAGTTTAAGTTTGCTCGGGTGTGGGGAAAGTCCACCAAATTTCCCGGTCAGAGATTAATGCTGGGACACATTCTGGCTGACGGAGATATTTTAGAATTGCATTTGAGGTAGTGTTAATCAAACAATAATATTTAATAATATTTTAGATAATAAAAATATTCCCGAAGACACTTATCTTTTAAGGTGATTAATCTTCTGTTGTTTTGGAGTAAGAATTTCTGCTAATACACTGATTCCTCTCTTTGGATCTCCTTCTTCTCCACAGGTGAAAATATCAATCAACAACTCGTCTTCATTCTTTAAGTAATGCAGAGCGATATGCGATTCGGTTAACACTTTTGCTCCACTTGAACCATATTCATCCTTATTAAATAAATCTTTTTGCGCATGAAATTGAGCTTTTTCACAAACTTCATTCAATAGTTTATGCATATTAACTTCGTCCAGTAATAAATTAGAGTTGCTGATTCCTTTAAAAAATCCCACTGCTTCTCTTCCTACTCCTCCGGCCGAATAATTTGGGGTGAAGTGGTACTTTCTACCGTTCTTTTGTTTAATGATATGATACTCTCCTGGAAATATGGTTTGTAATAAGGTAATCAACTCATCGTATTCTTTCAAGAAAAGAATGTCCATGGCGAACATTTCGTGTTCCGGCCAGGTGTGGATAGTCAAATGAGATGGAGTGTAAGAATAGCTCTCTGAAGAAGCATTTTTAGCTTCTGCTCGTGCATCTTCACACAGATATAATGCGGTTACTCCAAAAGGAGAATTGTTGGCATCTTGGAACTGATGTACTTCGTGTTTAAAGCTAATGCTTAACTTTTCTAAAATAATCTTAATGCGTTCTTCCACCTGTTCTTTAAGTGTAATAGAATTCGGACTTACTTTGTAAGCGTTGATGAAATATCTAACTGGTTGGTTCACTTCTCCTCCTCCTGTAGGCTGTGCCTATAAATTATTCTTTTTATAGTGTTAATCATTTTTATGTTCGGTTTAAAAACCGACCTGCTTTTTAAATGTTGCGTTTTTGGGGCACAATTCGCTTTGTGAGTGATTCCTCGTTTTTAAACAAAAAATACTCCTTA
>JBBSWE010000151.1:0-3282 GCA_038046445.1 Nanobdellota archaeon
CGTCTTTTTTGATAAAGTAGGCGATTAACGGCTCATCCCCTTTTATCTTTATCTTGTTTTTTTCTTCATCAAGGCCATAGGAGGCATTCATTACATATGCCTTTTTCTCTTCGTCAAACAAGAAGATTGAGGCCTTTTTTATCTTGAGGGTCTCGGTAAAGGTGTTGATGATTTTGTTTAGAAGTTCATCAAGGGTTAGGACTGCTACAAGTTCTTTTGAGAAGTTAGTGAGGATTTTGTAAGGATTGTATCTTCTATAAAAGAGGGTATTCTCAAGCGCCCTTTCGGTCTTGATTTTTAATTTATGAAAGACAATTGCGGAGAGGGCAATAATGCTGATGAGAAAGATAGAAAAGGATAGATTAACTGAGTTAAGAAAATATTTTCCACCCCATAAGATTAATAATGAAGCAGGTACTAATGTAAGGAGGAGTCCTGTTGAATAGACAGTGCCTTTTTTAAAGGCAAAGGTTATCTCCGTGAGGCGATATTTGACTACAGCGTATGCAAGTAATGATATCCAACTTATAGCAGCTAAGTACCCAAAGGGATAGATCTCTATACCATACTTTGGTAGAAAATCAACAACACCACTATTAGCGAACAGATAAGCGAGCATAAGATATTTTGCTTGATTGTATTTAAAATAATCATCTTTCTTTGTTTTTATAAAATTAATAAGGAATAAAAAGAAAGAGTATCCAAAAAGTACAAAAAAGAAGATAAAGAAAAGATTATATAAACTACCAATTTGAGGATAAAAGCCCCAAAAATAATTATTCAAGCCTTTATAAATATAATCTGTTAGGGCGAGGGCTATAAAAGGAAGACCTATAATGTATGGAACAAGGATGGGTATCTTGCTTCTGATATTCAAAACCACTACTGTAAAATGATAGAATGTAATAGGAATAAATATTATTCCAATAAAACCGATTCTTGCCCAAGTTAAGGCTAATTCTTTATCTCTACTGGCGTACATACCACTATACCCAAAGAGCCATACTGAAAGACTCATACATGCCAGGAAAAGAGCAAGCTGTTCTTTCTTTTTAGTCTCCCTATACTTTAGAAAAACAAAGTGTCCGATTAAACTTATTATTATTCCACTGATTAGTGGAGGCAAAAAATATAGATTCATTTTATTTACCCTTTTTAATTTTTGTTTTCTTTTTAAGATTAGTTATACTGACCCCCTGAAGTGTTGAGGTTTTTTGCCAGACATAATTCATCTCCCCAAAAGGGCCACCTGACATTTTAACACCGCCATGAGTAGCTGTGTATGATGAAAAACCTACATGCCTTGAGTTGATTCTTAATAACCCGCTCTTATGAAGATTATTCATAAACTTTTTTACATATAGATTGGAATTTGCCCATACTGAAAATCTCAAGCCATATTTTTCGCTATTGGCAAGGTCAACCATCTTTTCAAAAATAATATCATCCTTCTTCTTCCCCTCTGATACATTGGCAGATACCTTTATTAAAGGTATGAGTGGGAAAAAGATTTCCTCATTAAAAAATTTCATATCCTTTACCTTTGAGTCGTCTTCTACTCTTAATACTGCTGGCGTAATAAAAGTGCCCTCTGGGAAGGGCATCCCATTATAATCAACCCTTTCTCCACCACAGATGAGCTTTGCGCCTTTTTGTTGGGCATCTGCAAGATAATCATAGAATTCCAAAATTTTTGATATTGGAGTTAAAATAGTTTCTGGGTCAGTGGGGAGGCCAATTTTAAGCCTTTTGACCTCTGCAATAAACCACTTTTCAAATTCCTCATAGATATCTTCATGAATAACCGCTTTTTTGGGAACCATGCATATCTGAGTAGACCCCATATAGCCGTCAAGCAAAGAATTTGCAGCTTCCCTTACTGGTGCATCCTTCCAGATAAAGAGTGTATCATTGCCTGAAAGCTCAAGAATTGGTTTCTTCCCACTTTGATACACACGACTTCCAATCTCTAAACCCTTTTTACTTTCTCCAAAATAAAAGATGTCATTAATGCAATCCGTTGAGAGCCATTCTTCCATTATCTTTTCAGAATTACCCAATACAATATTGATGCTACCATAAGGGGCGCCATTCTCTACCATAGCATTATTTATGACATTCTTCCAGAGATAAATAGTTGATACTGGCATTTTAAGCGGTGGTTTTACAATTATAGTATTACCTGGAAGAATTGCGAGCATAACGAGAGATGAATTGCTACAAGGGGCATTTTTAGGAGGGCTTAAACAGATTATACCATCTGGCCTCCTTATCCAATAGAGGGACTCATCCCCTCTCTTACCCACCCTTCTGAATAATTGAGGCGAATAAAGATTGAGTGCTTCTTTTGTACATAACTTATTCATACCAGAAAATTCCCATTCTGCTACCTTTCGTGGATGGCCTTCAATAATCATTAGCTCTATTAATTTCTCCTTGTTTTCAAGAAGAAGGCCGTGGATATCGGTCATTATTTTTTTTCTCTTTTTTAGAGAAAAGTTTTTAAATATCTGAAATGCCTTATATGCGGATTCAATCGCTTTTCTATTTGTGTCTTCAAGGCCGACACAATAGCGGGCAAATATATAATCCTTATAATTAGCTGGTATTTCACCATTCTTTAACTGCCTGATTATCCTTAATGTTGCCTTTGGCTCAGCAATTAATTTATCAGCATATGGGAAATATTCATATTTTCCTGTGTCTAAATCCTCGCCATTAATTAGAAGTGTAAAGGTTGGAATATTTAATTGTGGGCTTTCTAAAATTGATATCTTTTTAAAAGTTTCCTTTTTTGTTTCTGGATAGCTCTCTATCAATTGATCAATATACTCACCCTTCGTATATAAAAAACTCTTTAAGATAGAGTCCTGTTTTTCGTCCTTATTTATAAAACGCACTCCGCAATAATATTTTCCATCATCAAATATCTTGTCCCACCCGACCTCAGCTTGAAGTTGTAGAGGTGAATCCATAAGATTGAATTCAATTAACATTTGGGGTGGAAGTTCTACTTTGGAATTGAATGATAAACTCAATCCACCTTCGCTTATGTTTACTGTCTGGGCATTAATGGTTTCAGGTTTAAAAGTTTCTGTCTTTAAAATTGCAGAAGAGTTGATTTTGACACGATAGGGTGGCTTTCTTTTTTCAATAGGCCCAGATGATTTAGGCGAACCTTCAGACATGGCGTCAGATGAGATAGTGTCTTCCATTGGAAATATCCTCCTTTTTAAATTTGGTTAAAAGATTATTCCTCGCACCCAAAATAGGTACTTTTCA
>JBBSWE010000152.1:0-4032 GCA_038046445.1 Nanobdellota archaeon
ATAAAATTAAAGAAAGATGAAATTAATGCGAGAACTGGAAGAGCAAATAAAAATAAAAGATGAGCTTAATGAAAAGAAATTACATGCGGAACACCAACAAGAAGAGAATTCAAATTTTATCACTAAAAACACTTTGCTTTTCACCCAAAGTCGGGATTTGCAAAAGAAAATATTGGCTTTAGATAAATGCCCCACTTGCCTCCAGGAAGTTCTTCCCGAACATAAGCATCGCCTCTCTAGCGAAGAACAGCAGAAAGTAGAATTTGCGGAAAGTAAATTGAAAGAACTGGAACAAATCAAACTTAAGATTAAACAACATAAAGAAGAAATTTTGCAACAGATAGAAGTGATACTTAAAGCAGAGAATCAACTCTCACGAGTACGCACAGAAGTAAAGCATCTGCAGCAAAAAAAAGAACAGATCAAAACGCAGCAGGAATTACTTCTAGTGAAGGAAAAGGAAAACGAGCAGTTGAAACGAGAGTGGAAAGAGTGGAGTGAGAGCAAGGAACTAGAGAAGATCAATCAGCAGATCTCTCAAACCCAAGAATTAGCACAAAGATTAGCGCAGAAACAATATTTATTCCAACAATTAGAACAGTTTAAACATTCTTGGGAACAGACTTCTGCTCAAATCACTTTATTGAACGAACAAGTGCACCTTATCGAAAACGAATTAATACTTCTTTCCGATCGAAGTGCGGAGATTATGGTACAGAAAGAAGTACTTAAGGTAAAAGTAGGCGAAGAGAAAGAACTGTCCATTGCTTTCGCCCAACTGCAGACGCAGTTGCAGAATATTAGAAGACAGGAACAGCCCTTGCTGCAAGTTATTGCTAATCTGAACCAACAGAAGAACCGCTTGCTGCGAATAAGAGAATTATATACCTGGTTAGAAGATTATTTCTTACCCTTAACTCATACTATCGAAAAGCAGATGATGCTCAACATCCATCGCTTATTCAATCAATTATTTCAAGAATGGTTTTCTATCTTAATTGAAGATGAAAATGTTTATTCCAAATTGGACGATTCCTTTACCCCTATCATTGAACAAAATGGTTATGAAGTAGGTTTTAGTAATTTAAGTGGGGGAGAGAAAACTTCTGCCGCCCTGGCTTATCGCTTGGCGTTAAATAAAGTTATCAATGATATAGTTCATGAGATTAAAACTAAAGACTTGCTGATATTGGACGAGCCTACTGATGGCTTTTCTTCTGAACAACTGGATAAAGTACGGGAGGTGCTGGAAAGGCTAAAGTTAAGGCAGATTATTATCGTTTCTCACGAATCCAAGATTGAGACTTTTGTAGAAAAAGTGATCCGAGTCCGGAAAGAAGGGCATGTGAGTGTAGTTTTTTAAGCATACTTTACTATATAATTATTCCAGTATGGAAAACCATATATAAATAATAGCAAGCGATAGCCACATGAAAGAGGATATAGTAAGAAGAGAAAACAAAAGAGGCATGCACAATCCTTTAATCTTGACTTTAGATCACCTTTATAACCCCAGAGTGGGCTTGGAAGATAATTCTCCTTTCTGCTTAACTGACCAAGAGATAGGAACATTTTATGCTTTTTTTGCAACCACTGCACCTAACTATATCTCTCCGGGAAAGATGGTAGCATCTCACACATTACCGTCACATGCGGTAGAAGAGTTCCAAAAAAGGTTCCAACAAGCTACCCGCTTATTTTTTTACCAAATGTTGGGAAAACTTGAATCAAGGATGATTAATAGAGATGAAGCCTTAAGGACGTATGTACCAAAAATTATCCCTTCAGAAACATTTGCCAGTGGAAGCATAGAAAGAATGGTTTTAGAAATGGCCAGTCAGGAAAGATTTACAGATATAGGCCAAGCTTTACACGAAGGAGCAAGACAATATCAACAGGACACGCAAATAAGAAAGATGGACAATTACCGTATCGTAGCAGAATATAAAAGAATCCGTGAAGCTTTGAGTAAATAGGTGTTTAGGTGTTTTAAATGAGTTCAAAAGTTAAAAATTATGTTCTAGACACTAATGTCTTGATTAGCAACCCGAAAGCTCTTTTCTTCTTTGAGGATAATCATTTATACATGCCATTCAAGGTATTAGAAGAATTGGATCGTCTCAAGAGCGGAATGACCGGAAGGAGCGCTAACGCTCGAGCCACTAATCGTGCTTTAGATGAAATAATTAGAACCGCTATTCCTATGGAAGCTTCACGAGAAGAGCGGACCAGAATTTTTCGCGAAGGTGTTCCTCTTAGAACCGGAGGAAAGCTTTTCTTTATTGGCGAACAAACTACCATTCCAAAAGAGGTACCAGAATTAATAAGGCCGATTTTAGAATATTTAGACCCGATAGTAAGAGTGATAAGAGATCGTTTTGGTTATGTAGATCATGATTTGCTGCAAATAGTAGAAAAATTAGGAAACGAACATCCGGATAAATTTACTTGTCTTGTAACCAAAGATATCAATTTAAGAATAAAAGCCGGATATCGTGGTTTAAATGTTGCCGATTATGAACACGATAAGGCTGCTTTTGATATTCGTTCTTTATTCTCTCTCAGCAGCGAATTTAATGTTGCTCCAGAAGTTATTGCTGAATTACACCAACAGGGCCGTGCTAGAATTCCTGCCAAGATGGAGGCAATATTACAAACTAATCAATATCTTACCTTAAGATTGGAAGACCAGGATGATTCTGAAGGTACTTTTGTGCAATACAAAGACGGACAATTCCGTTTAATCCAAAGAACGAAAACCTTAGAAGAGCACATTTCTTTTCGAAATCCGGAGCAAAGAGCATTAATAGAAGCTTGCTTGGATTCAAATATTACTATAGTAAGTGCCTTAGGGCAAGCTGGAACCGGAAAAACCCTTATTGCTCTAGCCTCAGGGATACACCAAGTAGAAAATTCTCAAAGTCGAACAAATTATGATCAAATTATGGTCTTTAGGCCGCTGATTGAATTAGGAAATAAAACCATGGGCTATTTGCCCGGTGAAGTAGCAGAAAAGATTAGCCCACATTACGGAGCAGTAAAACATTTGGTAGAGTTCATTAAAGGACAAGCAGCAGCAGATACTATGGATGAAGAAGGAATTGTTAAATTTGTTCCTCCGAACTTTATCCGAGGAGATACATTACATAACACTTTCATGATTGTAGACGATGCACAAAATTTTGAATACGGAGAATTAAAAACTATTGCTACGCGCATGGGTCCCGGCTGCAAGATTGTAGTTACGGGAGACCCTTTCCAGTGCGATCTCCCTTACAACAACGATGAAAGAGATAATGCCATCAGCCTTTACACTTATAATATGAGTAGAATACCAGAAGGAATAGAAAGGGAAAAATTCTGTTTTGTACTCTTACATGAAGTAGAACGCAGCTTAGAAGCAAAGATTCACGCTAAATATCTTTAAGGAGTTTTTAAATTAAAATATTTCTCATTTTATTACACTCTTCAAGGCCGCAATCCCCACTTCCAACTGTTTATCAGTAGGCTCGCGAGTAGTCAATCGCTGCAGCCATAATCCGGGAGCGATAACTGCTCTTACCAGAACATTCTTATTATACTTGTAACTCAACTTAATTAACTCATAACCTATTCCCGCAATGATAGGAATCAAAGCAATTCTAGCCAAAAATTTAACGTACCAAACACCAGTGATAAAGGAAAACATGATGATGGATAAGATTAACACTATGAACAAGAAAGATGTGCCACAACGGGGATGGAAGCGAGAATATTTTCTCACGTTCTTAACCTTTAAAGCTTCCTTGGCTTCATAGCAAGCGATACTCTTATGTTCTGCCCCATGATATTGAAACAATGTTTTAACATCTTTCATTCGTGAGATAATTAAAAGATAAGCTAAGAACAACACGATTCGAAATAATCCATCCAAGAGATTGAACCATACTCCGTCAGAGACAATCCATTGTGCCGTAAAGAAAGGAAGAGCCACAAAGAAACCTAAGGCGAAAGCGAAGGAAATGAACAAGGTCCAGAACACTTCTCCTTTAC
>JBBSWE010000153.1:0-2229 GCA_038046445.1 Nanobdellota archaeon
GTTATTGGGGATGCAGGAAATACTCAAAAGTGCTTCAGGTTACTGAAGTGGTACAGATTTACTAAAGTGAAAGGGGGTAGAAGATGAAATATAAAAAAGTTGTATTCTTGTTAGTTTTCGTGATATTGCTCTCTTTTATTATAAGTCTTGGTTCTGGAGAAATGGTTCAGAAATTTAAACAACACATTGATTTCTTTAACGAAATAAGGAGTTACAATGATAATATTTATTCTTGTCCAGAAACAGTTACTTTACTAAAAACTCAGGAAAAATTAAACAAAATAGATGTTTCTATTAGGGGGAATCTGAATGCTCAAGACGTTTTGAATAAGTGCAAGAAAGATAAATTTTTCAGTATTCCCGCTAAGCCTTTAAATCAAAATATCCAACAATGTCTTGAAAACTTAAGAACTCAATTTAAATCAAATAATATCCAAAAATTAGCTTATAATAATGAAACCCTTATTGCCGAATGTTTAATTCAGGAGGATTATGAGAAAAACAGTCTTGGAAAAAATATTAAAGAAGATATTAATTTGAGAAATAGTGGAGTAATCAACAAAGTTAAACAAGATTATTATACTTGCGCTAATGTTCCGGTCGAAGAAGGGGTTAATTTTTCTTGTTCTGATTATTTAATTCAGGTAGAAAAAGATGCGGCAGGGGTAAGTAGTTATGATACTTAGAGCAATTGTTATTATGTTTGTCTTAGTACTACTTTTAACTGCTAATGCTTTTGCATTAGATCTTACTTTTACGGATACTTATTCTGAAGATGGTAGCAGCACAAGTGATACAGTTACTTGGGGAGGATATTCTATTTATTCTAAAGCCAATAATATAAATGGAAATGCGGATTGTTTATGCTGGGATTGGTGCGATAATGGAGTTAATGATGATACTTTCTCTAATTGGGATACTTGTAATTGTAAGACTGCACAAGCTCAAACTGATTGTAAAGCCGCTAGTGCTTGGGTTAATACCATCTGTAATCGTGGAGATTGCTCTATTGCCGCTTTAGGAGCGAACCATGATATCAATCCCGGCTCTGATGGAGACCAATGGACCTGCCAGCATGATGTGAGAGAATATAGGAACTGTGCTGGGGCAGTGGAAATTTATAATTATGAAGGACAACAAGGAAAAGCTTATTATGTTATTAATGCTAAAAAATATGATTGTAATGACCAATCTGTTTATGCTTTAGAGGGAAAATTTGGAGCTGAAGATTGGAAATGGGTTAGATATAGACAAGATTTAGCTTGTGGTGCTAGTTTATCTTGTGATGAAAACCATGATGATGTTCTTGTTAATACTGCTGCTGGGAGTATTAGCAGTGTCTGTAAAACCATCAGCTGGTCTAATTGTAATGTTGGTTCTGATTGTATTTCGGATTACTGTACTGGCGAATGTTCTCCGTGCAATTCTGGTAATCAATGTACGAGTGAAGTTTGGAACCAATGTTATAATAATGGTGCAAGATGTTGTTCTGGTGATGCTATTAATTACCAATACTTCTGTAAAAATGATGAGACTTGGGATCAATGTACTGCGGGAAAAGATGGTCAACAACAAGGTAATTATGTATGTAGTAATGCTGCTGGAGCATGGCACTGAACAGCTGAAGATGATTTAAGTTCAACTCAATGTGACTATCATTTGAACAAAGGTAATGGTCAGAGTTGTGATTGCACTACAGAATGCAGTGGAAATTACTGCTGGGGAGGTTATGTGGGGATTTATCAATGTAAATCTAGCTGCACTACGGAAGGTAAATTTGCTTCTTCAGATCAATGTTGTGCTGGTTTAGAATGGAATCCGCTCACTAAAGAATGCTATAATGCTTTAAAACCTAATATTAGTGTAAGTCCAAGCTGGTTGGTGTTTGAAATATGAAAATTAAGAAGATGGTTATTAATGGATATACTTTAGTGGATGATATTGCTTCGGAGACGGTAAGTAATCTTGGTTCGGGTGAAAATACTACTATCACCAAGACTTGGACACCTTATGAATTAGGAGAATTCACCGTTTCGATAGAAGTAGATGGGGATTATGGAGTTAAAGAAAGCAACGAGTTAAATAATCAGAGAGCTGAAACTTTTGTAGCCGAGCCTTCCGAGCCAGTGGTTACAATTATTTCTCCTCTTTATGCAGCAGAGTTGTATGCTTACCAGAATATAACTTTCAATGGTTCAGCTATTGACCCACAGGAAGGCATGCTTAACG
>JBBSWE010000154.1:0-3614 GCA_038046445.1 Nanobdellota archaeon
TCTTTCTCGTTCCCCACAATTGCAGTTTGGCTAAGTTTGATGATGTCATGTTATTTCTCCCAAAGGTTTAAATATATTGGCTGATTTTAAATTAGTTATGGCAACATTAATATTAGCGATTCCGGATGATTTAAAACAGGATTTAAAGGAGCTAAAGGTGGTTGATTGGCCGAGGATTGCCAGAGAAGCTATCCAACAGAGAGTCATCCAATTACGGATTTTAAAGTCCATTTCTGCTAAATCAAAACTAACAAAATCGGAAGCAGAAAAATTAAGTATTGAATTAGGAAGAAAAGTCCGTTCAGGTATCCATGAGAAGCATGTGGCAAAGTATGGGGCATAAAGAATGTTGTTAGTAGTTGATGCTAATGTCGCCTTCGCAGCAATAATTTCTCCGGAAGGCTTGACCAATGATCTCTTGTTCTCTCCCGTATTGGAATTAATTGCACCTGAGTTCTTTGAAGAAGAATTCAAGAAGTATTTATCTGTGCTGAGTACTAAAGCAGGAGTCAGCGAAGAAGAGGTGCAAATTGCTTTTAATCTAATCTTGTCGCGAGTAAAAATTTTACCATCAGAGGAATACCAACAATATGGAAATAAAGCAAGTGAGATCTCTCCAGACCCCAAAGACAAAGAATATTTTGCTGTCGCTCTTACTTTCAATTGTCCAATTTGGTCAAACGATAAAGTATTAAAATTACAGCAAGAAGTAAAAGTATTATCTACGAAAGAAGTCCTATCCTTGGTACAAAGATAATGTTCACCATTAATAATAATGTTTGCCATTTTATCGTTTTTTTCGCGCGCGCTTCGCGCGTAACTACTCCCGACGCACCCCACGAGAACGCCCACTGTCGTAAAGGTCGTCGAAGCAGCTGAAATTAAGCCTATAGTCGATGAGGTTCAACCAGGACGCCCTTTCAGGAAGAACTTTTCTTCCATCGGCATCTGGCGTCCAGAGGTAAGCAGGCTTACCTGAAGCCTGCTCCAGTTCTGCCAGAGCGACAGCAACATCTTTCGTTCCAGTTAAAGCTTTCACCGCATTTTGATATTTACTTTCCTTCATCCATCCTTCGGCGGGCAGGTTGATATCAATCGAATACGGATTGTTACCTAATTCATGGACAACTTTGTTGTGAGCATAATCAATACGCGTAGACGTAGCCAACCAACTTTCTTTCAAGTCTTTAACCACTCCTGCTAATCCTGGATGATGTACTTCCTGCATCTTTCTAAGCATAGCTGCCCACAGAGCGGTGGAAGGAACATCATATTTTGGCGTCCTTTGTTGATGATAAGCGAGAGCTTGATCCTGCGTTAATAACAGATGTTGCTCGTTAGCATCTTTAGCTGCTTCTCCGTCGAGAATGACTCGTTTATATTGCCGATAGGGTTTTCCTCTCATATCGTACAAAACGATATCTGTTAATTCAATGGGAGCAGTAGAGATAGCTGTAACCGGGGGCACATCTGGTGCAGTAGCAGGTGGAACTGCTGGTTCAGCCGGCGGATTATCAGGAACTGGATCCGGCTGGAAATAGGGATTATCTGTGATATCCCAATGTGCTTTTCCGGTCCCCCATAATTGCATCTTTCCTAAATGTGATTTGGTCATGTTATTTTTCTCCAACATTATAACTCTGATAAAATCTTTTAACGATATCTATTGCTTTTCGAGGCATTTCTGAGCCATTGACACGAACCACGGTTGCTCCCCAGCTTTCCAAATCCGTAACGGTTGAAGTATCTGGACCGATCTGAAAATGAACATAAAATTTATCGGAGATTACTTTTTTGAATCTGTCTTTGATATCCTCCCAATTTTGGATGCTGCCGTCGCTGATGGTCATCAATACACTTCCGGGAGTTCTGGCCTGCTGGGCAAGAACATTTATATCGATGGAAGTAGAAAGGCCAAAAGAAGGATTGTCTAGCAACTTTCTCTTGCTTTTATCTCTTTGGGAATATTCCTGCTCTCCCACTGCCTCCGTATCTGAAGAGAAAGTAATCAGGTTATATTTCATTCGGGAAGCTACGCCTAATCGGTACAAGGATTTTTCTACCCCATAATCGGTTAGGCAGACAAAATGGTATTTGCTTTTTGGTCCCCAAGGGATAATATTGGTATTTCCTACGTCATTCCTACCAGAGCAATCTTCTTTCATAGAAATAGAAGTGTCTATTACGGCGATGTTCAATTCCGGATAAGAGCGGACGGTCTGCTTTACCGGGGAGGTATGCTCCAAATAAGAGCGGGGTACAGACAGACAGAATTGTCCTTTTTCGTCCAACATGATTCTACCGAACAGGATTTTATCCAGATCATCTCTTTTCGGGTCAAAGCGGCGGGATTGGATGGGGGCGATGGGCAGAGAGAATCCTTTTTGGGGTGTTTCAGCCTTGATCCAGATTTCTGAAGCCAAAGCTTGGTACAAATAGTCTAATGCCCGCCAGTTTTCTACGAACAGGGGCGATTTCTCTCCCGAATTATTTCGGCGCAGCATAACTCTTTTAAGATTGTCGGGGTCGAGCACTCTTTTCATTTCCGGGTCTTTAACTTCTTTTGGATCCATCTGCGGTTTGCTGCTGAATTTTACCGGAACCTTATACCCCTGTCCGCCATTGCCGCTTCCCGGAAGCCATTCCGGAGCCGTAGTATCCATGAACTGAGCTAGATGTTTAGCGAAAGTGTAAAAGATATTCGGCCATTGTTCTCGATTGAAAAGGACTTTTAAGTTATGCTGACGCTCGGAAGTAAGGTTAAGCTCTGCACAGATTTTTCCAATGGCTTCATCAATACTTTTTCTTTTAGTCTGATTTTTTATATAATAAGGGCTTAATAGTTTTCGCTGCGGTTTTCTTCCCCATAATCTTTGGTTGAAAGAAACAAAAGCATCATACAGCGGAGAAAAAGTTCCATGATTTAATTCTCCCTGTTCAGCAAGAAATATACTTAACCCGTTAAAATGAGTATAATTTGATCCGTTTAAATTGTTAATTATATCTGAAATGATATTTTCCAGATAAAGTGCTCCATTAAGGCTATACTTCCCTTCTTCTAATAGAGCGGTGGTTACCGCCTCTACTGCGACTTCTTTACCTTCCAAATCCTCGCAGCAGCCCAGTCCATCAGCATCATCTTTCAGCTTTTTATGCCCCACCTCGTGAAAGGAGACATCTTCACACACTTTCTTCTTCAAGTCCCTTATTCTTAATCTTTTTGCAAATTGTTTAATATGTTGATACTGCTCTGGGTCCCAGTGCGGGGAAAGCTCTAAAGTAATTGTGGAAGTGACATAATTAATATGGGCGCTGAGTGAGCCTTCTCTTTCAGTCAATTCTATGGAAAGAGGGCTGTCGGAACCCTGAGCTCTGACTAACGCCTGCAAATGCTTTTCCAGTCCAACTGTTTCGGTAGCGGTAATCATTTTTTATTATCTTTCTCCTTTTTTTTTCGCGCGCGCTTCGCGCGTAACTACTCCCGACGCACCCCACGAGAACGCCCATTGTAGTTAAGGTTGTAGTTGCAGTTGAACTTAAGCCTATAGTCAGTGAGGAGCAACCAGGACGCCCTTTCAGGAACGGCTGTTCTGCCGGAAGCATCCGGCGTCCAG
>JBBSWE010000155.1:0-1361 GCA_038046445.1 Nanobdellota archaeon
GAGGTAATATGGTGATTAGTAAAGAAAGTGTGAACAGATTATCAAATTAAACAATTTTTATTTCTCTTAAAGTTCTTTTTAAATCAAAAGCCTTATAAAAAAGCCTAATTTTAAGCAAAAAGTATTTAAATACACCCACGGGGCTGTAGTGTAGCTTGGATCCTAGAGATTAGGAAAGCAACTATCATTAGCGGTTTGGGTCAAAAAGCAAAAAACCGCTGGACCCCGGTTCGAATCCGGGCAGCCCCATTCATAATCAAGTGAGGTTTAAATTATGTCATCTACCAAACGTTTTGGCGCACGTTATGGCCGCAAGCCAAAAGCAAAGTTTGCCCTAATTGAAGCTCAACAAAGAACCAAATATAAATGTCCTTATTGCAGTAAATTCGGAGTGAAAAGATTAGCGATGGGAATCTGGCAATGCCAAAAATGCGATGCAAAATTTGCCTCTCGAGCTTATACTATAAATAAAGGTGCATAAAAATGTATTACGTCTGTTTTGATTGCGGGAAAAAAGTGGAAGAGGAGTATATTGCTAAGATTCGTTGTCCTTATTGCGGCGGAAAAGTGTTGTACAAGGATCGTCGTACTGTAATTAAAATTAAAGCAAGATAAGATGGCTTCTTCTAAAATTTCTCAGCTGCAATTATTGCAGCAAAATTTACAGAATATTCTAACCCAGAAGCAACAGTTTCAAAATCAATTAGTAGAATTAGATTCGGCTTTGAGTGAACTGCATACTACTGATAAAGCTTACAAAATCGTAGGTAAGATAATGTTGGCTGCTTCTAAAGATACTTTAATTAAAGAGTTAGAAGAGAAAAAAGAAGTAGTTTCTGTTCGTTTGAAAAACCTTTCTCAGCAGGAAGAAAAGCTCCAGAAAGGTTTTGAAGAATTACAACAGGAAGTAATGAAAGAGATGCAGTCGGAAAAGAAAATCGAAAAGAAAAAGTAATTTTCATTTATCGTTAATCTTTTTCTCGTTCCACAAGGAATTAGGAACACGTAGAAGATCTCCTTGTTCCGTCTTAAGAATAGTTTCTTGGATTCTTATTTTTTCTATTGTTCCTACGATCCCATTCACATTTACCTTCTTCCCTACCTTTATTTTCGGATTTCTCTTAATCCTTAACCGGCCTCTGAAATTTGGAAAAACATTCCTGACCCCTATGGCAAAACTGAGCAGAAATAAAAGCAACAGTCCCCCCACCGTCCCATAAATAACCATGGTTCTAATTTTTAGCTGGTCCAGGAACAGAACCACGGTTACGATATAAATAACGTAAGAAGCAATAGTACTAACTCCACTTTCTATATCCACCGTTATGCCTGCTTTCGCCCCGGTTTGGTTGATTTGAAGC
>JBBSWE010000156.1:0-3107 GCA_038046445.1 Nanobdellota archaeon
TTCGTCGCTATGCTCCTCGTCGGGGCACGCTCGCCAGTTATTTGATAGATTAATTCTAGTCTGGCTCGCTTAAAGCCCCGAGGACATAATGTCGTTAAGTCCAATAATTTTTAGTGGCTAGAACGTAATTAGGGAACATTTCTACGACGGGACGAGGGGGAGTTCCTGCCGCACTACCCAAAAGTTTATAACTAACATTCATCTCTTCCTAGTCTATGGGTGAATCAGTAGACAAAATTTGTAAAAATATTCGTGATGGGTCAAAGAATATAAAAAAAATACTTTTGTCGTTAAATATTTTGTTAAATAATTTATCAGAGATTCCAACGCATGATCCCAAAAGTCATCTCCCGAACACTAAGAAACGTCTTTCTGTTGTCAAAGGTCCGGTGTTAAGCCCTACAAGAAGAAAATTACAGAAACTGAGTGATGACTTTGCTACTTTAGGAAAAAATATCAGCGAGCTTGATTCTTTAAACAGAAGTGGTCAAAGTCATAGTGACACTCTTAGAAAAGACCGAAGTCAATATTATTTAACTTCGATGTATGAAAAATGGTGAGTGACTGGAATAGTGATTCTAAAAAAGCTGAAGTTTTCAAGAACAATATCTTAGTCAGTTTCCGTATTAATGGAGAATTATATCTCCTTATCAGAGGAAATAAAGATATTTCCGGCGAAGTCGCTGCAATTTTGAAAGAAGTTTATGCACTCTTAGCAATCGTAAGAAAATTTATGTGAAAGTCAGTAATGAGCTAATTTCTCTTAAACTATAATTCGCTTAGTGCAATCTCAATTTTCTCCACAATCCTTTTTGCATTCTCCAACAGTTCGTTCAAGAGTTTCTGATTAACGGTCGTTTCTGTTCCGTACTGAAATTCTTCTCTGAGCGATTTTGCATCTTTGGAAGTCATTTGCTCCGTTGTCCTGATAAAAGCAATATCTTTCAAATCTAAATTAATCTTTCCTTCTTCGATTAAATATTCCACAGCATTTATGGTGCATTCATGATTTTTAGACTCATAACCTAATTTGAAAAGCACTGCAAGCAGAGCGTGATACATAGAATAATAGGATTGCGAAACACCCCAATCACTAAAACCTCCTTTAATGTTATAATCAGCAGCACGAAGATTGTGTTTTGCCTTATTGAGATGCTCTTCCGAAAGTTTGTCATTAGGTTTAACTTTCCTTATTCTAGTTTCTCTAGCTAGGCACCAATCAAGTTTTTCTTTATGAATTGACATTTTTTATGACTCCCATAAACAATGATTCTCCTTTCAGCACAATTCCTTCTTTTATCATACTTAAGATTGCTTCTTTCTCTTGGTTTACTGCTTTTATTAAATCTTCCTGCTTCATAATCAGTGGAACAACCGGCTTAGTTCTGATCTGGGATAACTCTAAACAAAAAGCATTTACTTTTTTAACTTGATTAGTAATAAAGAGAACATCAACATCATTAAACTCTTTTCCTTTCAAAATAGAACCAAAGATAACAATAATCTCGGCATCTTTAAATTTTATAATCTCATCCGCATACACTTTTGCATAACTTTTAAGATTCCTCTTCTCTGCTAAAAGAAGAAATTCACATAATTTCATGGTTTCGGGATTCTCAAAATTAAGTTTATAATGAGAGGCATTGCTGATTTCGTTCTTAACAATGATCTTATCTTTTTCCAGCTCTTTCAAGATCTTAAATGCACTCCCCACACTAATCTTATTCAACTTAGCAATCTGATTAATGTTGTAGCCAAATTTGTTCGTGTTTCTCAGCATAAACATTATTACCCGTGCGGTGTTTTTTGGTATCATTTTTCAATATAAGTGAATAATCATTCAATAATTATGAATAATTTATAAATGTTGCGTTTTTGAACGAATGGATTATAACTAAACATAACGAACGGAACTCCCCCACGACTAACTAACGAAACGACTGCCCCCAACTCTAAGATATACGCTCCCTTCGGTCGAATTGATAAAAGTGAACATTTAACTCTTCGATTTGTGGTGAGACAAACCTTGCCTCGCACCCAGATTTTCTCAGCTCTGACTGCGGTCGAGGGGAAAATCGGGCTCGGAGACATAACATGAATTAAGTTGAATTCCAGCTACTGCTTCTCGAAAGGAACATTTTATATAATCCTATAATTTAATATAATAACATGAAGAAGAAGGGTAAGTTCATCTATTGGACTCCAAGAATATTATCTCTATTCTTTATTGCCTTCTTAACTTTATTCTCCTTAGATGTGTTTGGAAATGGATATACTTTCTGGCAGACAATGTTAGCTTTGTTCATGCACAATCTTCCTTCACTTCTTCTATCAATCGTCCTAATCCTCTCCTGGAAACACGAAATCGTAGGAGGAATTGCTTTTATTTTAGCCGGAATAGCTTATATCATTAGCATCCTAATCACTGCCATCAACAACGGTTTTGAATGGTATTATTTAGCTTGGGCCATCCAAATCAGCGGAATAGCTTTTTTAATCGGAATTTTATTTCTAATCGGTTGGTTTAAAAAGAAAAATAAAGATTATAATCGTTTTGCTTAATCCAATTCCGGCAGATCCTGTTTACCAGTAAGAGTGACAATATGTTTCTTAGCATCCACATCAATCACTAGCTCTACTAAATTATTAATTACGATATCGTTCCCCATCAAATAATAAGAAATATTTCTCAGTTCTGTTATTCTAACTTTCTCTACTTCTTTATATTCCAACACTTTTATCGGAGCTTTAGCAGTTAAGTGGGGATTATTATCATTAAATAAGCCTAAGAACGCCGTCCACAGCCCGTCTTTATCCTTACCATGCTTTCGGCTGATTACTACACTCTTCACCTTAAATTTATCCATGTTTTTACTTAATGAAGTTCTGGCTTTTAAATATTACTAAAATTTTTTTCAAGTGTAAGTAATAAGATCCCCACCAGCATCCTAGGAATAACACTATTACCAACAAACGATTAATCCAAAATCCGCCCAACAAATATCCTAACAAAAAACCGCAAATCATGATAATGAACGGAAAAATGGGTTGAGAATAACGTTTAATATAATAAATTCTACCCGCTAAAAATCCGGCGATGATTACAG
>JBBSWE010000157.1:0-2784 GCA_038046445.1 Nanobdellota archaeon
ATAAATATTTATGTAGTCTAGAATATAGATCTAAGAAAATCAGCTATGCACATACTAATACTCTACTCCTCTTCTCGCTGCTACTCCCTTCTCGAAATAATGCTTATGCGCTTTCATCTCCGTAACTAAATTAGCTAAGGCCATAATTTCTTCTGGCGCACCTCGGCCAGTAAGCACCAACTCTACTGGAGGAGGCTTGTTGGCAATCATGTTCATCACTAATTCCACTTCTAAAAATCCCAAGTGCATAGCAACATTTATTTCATCTAGAATCACTAAATCATAATCGCCAGATAAAACAACTTCCAGCGCTTTCTTAAACGCTTCTTCTACATAATCTCGTTGCACATCATCGTTAAGAAAACAAAAGCGGCAAGAGCCACATTCTACATCTTCCCGCACGAAATCAAAAATTTCTTTGTTAATCTCTTTACTTTTCTGTTCAGAAAAACCGCTTAATTTCATCTGTTTCTGCTGCTTGATGCAAGGGCGGCCAAATTGCATAATCTCCATGTTCGGCAAATGATGTTTGATAGAGATGTATTCTCCAGTATAAGCTCCTCCTTTCATGAATTGAATCATGAACACTTTAAATCCTTGACCTACCGCACGAGTAGCTAAGCCTAAGGCTGCAGTGGTTTTTCCTTTTCCATCTCCGGTATACACTTGAACTTGTCCGTTCTTCATGATTATTAATTTAAAAAATTATAAATTACATTTAGTGCAGCCACCGGAAAATTCTGCTCCCACTGTCATTAGCTCTTCTTTTGGTTCGAGGGATGGTTTTAAGGGCATCTCTTCCTTAACTTCTTCCCGACGTTCTTCTCGTTTAATGTTCAATACCTGGATGTCCCGGCTTCCGTCACGATAGATGGTAATCCCTTTACAGCCTAATTTGTAAGCCAATAGGAAAACATTAGTTACCTCTTCTACCGTAGCTGTGAACGGAAAGTTTACCGTTTTGCTTACGGCATTATCCGTATGCTTCTGAAATGCTGCTTGCATTCGGACGTGATCTTCGGGAGATAAATCCATCGCTGTCACAAAAATATTTCGAATCGGTTTTGGAATTTCGGTCAAATCCTGGACGCTACCTTTTCGCGCTATTTTTATCATCAAGTCCGGAGTATAAAATCCTTCCTGACGGGCCATTTCTTCAAAGAGTGGATTAACTTCTAACAGTTCAAATTGCGGCGTCTTACGTAAGTAAGAAATAGCAAACAAGGGCTCGATTCCAGAAGAACATCCGGCAATAATAGAAATAGATCCAGTGGGAGCAATAGTAGTAACGGTAGCATTACGCATTAAACTTTCTCCTTTTCCGTTATCGAAAATACTTCCTTTAAAGTTGGGAAAAGTGCCCCGTTCTAATGCTAGTAGATGCGATTTCTTCCGAGCTTCGCAATCTACAAAACACATCACTCCCTCGGCTAGTTCCAAAGCCTGTGGTGAATTATAAGGAATACGCAAATTAATGAGCATATCCGCCCAGCCCATCACTCCTAATCCGATCTTACGGTTTCCAATAACTATTTCCGTAATCTTAGAAATAGGGAAACGATTCATGTCAATCACATTATCTAAGAAATGGGTGACATTATGCACGGTAACTCTTAATTTTTCCCAATCTACCTGACGATCTTTGGTTACAAAATTAGCTAGATTAATCGAACCAAGATTACACGATTCGTAAGGTAAAAGTGGCTGTTCACCACAAGGATTAGTCGATTCAATCACTCCCAGCAAAGGAGTAGGATTACTGCGTGGCCAGTTCATCCGGTCTAAGAAAATGACTCCCGGTTCGCCGTTTTTCCAAGCCATGGTGCAAATTAAATCGAACACGCGCTTAGCGTTCAGTTGACCTACTGGCTTTTTACTGTGTGGATCAATTAAATCATAATTTTGGTTGTTTAGAGCAGCTTGCATGAACGTTTCCGTCAATCCCACCGAAATATTAAAATTGGTAATTTGGTCGTTGCGCTCTTTGCAGGTAATAAAGTCAAGTACATCAGGATGATCTACTAGCAGTACCCCCATATTTGCTCCTCTTCTTTTTCATCCTTGTTTAATTACATTGGTAGCAGCATCAAATACGCGCATAAACGAAATTGGTCCGGAAGCGACTCCTCCGGTGCTTCCCACTCTGGCTCCTTTAGCCCGCAAACGAGAGAAAGAGAATCCTGTTCCTCCTCCTGATTTATGAATGATGGCGGCATGTTTAACTGAATCGAAGATGCCTTCCATAGAATCTTCTACCGGAAGAACAAAGCAAGCAGAAAGTTGTTGTATTTCTGTTCCCGCATTCATTAAGGTAGGAGAGTTGGGCATAAAGTCTCGGGTCAACATCATACTAACAAAATCTTCCTTAGCTTTTTCGATACTCTTTCCGTAATTACCGTCAGCAAGAGCCACATTTCCGGCTACTCTTTCAAATAATTGTCGTGGTGTTTCAATCACCTTACCTTCAAAGTCTTTACGGAGGTAGCGTCCTTCTAGTACGGTGAGGGAATTTAGATTCAATTTACAATCATCAACAACACCCATCAGAGATTTCGCCTCACGTAATTCTTTTCTTTTCTCACGGTAAATAATAAAGGATTTGGCAGTTTTTACATGACCATCTTCCATCAATACTTTCTCAATAATGTCTTGGATATGTTCTACAGTGGGAATCTCTTCTTGATTTTTTTCAAGAGCAGCAATTACTTCCCGGGCCAGTTTCTGTGCTAATTCAAAATCTTCTCCCCCTACTGACTGGGCTGCTTTGAAAATAGCCATGGCTAC
>JBBSWE010000158.1:0-2237 GCA_038046445.1 Nanobdellota archaeon
AAGATTTCTATGCTGAAGTATATACTTGAGAAGTTAGATTAGCTTTATAGTTACTCCCGGCGGGATGCTGGAATAAAGCTACTTAAAAGTAGCAAAACCTTTAAAAACTACATCCTATTTTAGTCCTCTTGGTGAATACTAATATGTCCATAGAAAAAACTAAAGATTTTTATCGTGAAGATATTGCTGATGCTTTAAGAGCTTGCCGTCGGGCACATTATCAACCGGAATTTGCTCCGGAATTAATCGACCGCAGAATTAATGCTGAGAAGGAAGATTCTTTATGGCAGGATTGGTGGACTACTCTAAGTTTAAAAGCTACCGGAAGAACTTCTGCCGGAACCCCTATTATTGTTTATGCTCATGAGCCGCATTATTTCTCCCAACCGAAAAATATTGCTTGGGAGATAGAAGCAGGTTTGATTAATGGAGCAGGAACACTTCCTGTAGGAGAACTTTCTCGTTTAGAATCAGGAAAAGCTGGAGGAAGAATATTTGTATTAGATCATGCTTCTACTATAAAATGGCCTAGTGGATATTATGGGTTGGAAAAGCCTACTGAAAAACACCTTAAGCAATATACTGGTAAGGTTGATGGTAAAGAAATGTTGGCGATAAATCATCCTCTTTTAGCTCCTTTAATGGGAAATGAAAATAAAGTTGCACCTTATTTAACGAAGCTGGCTCAGGTTTATGGTAAGGATAAGGTTTACATAAATAATTTTGATGATTTTAATGAGAGAGATGCGGGGCGCTTGGTGTGGCTTGGCAGTGATTTCTACCACGGTTTCATCGACGGCAACCTTTACGACGACGCTCGTTTCTTCGGGGTACGTCTGGTAGGCGTCGTAGGCGAGAGTGCGCCCGCAGGGCACGAAGCGCAAAAAATTAGACCAAATTTGGATGATTTCGTTAGCGAAATTGTTGAAAAAAGCTGTCCTCGATTTGTTTCTACTTATTCTCAAACTGCTTTTGAAAGAGAAATTAGGCAAGTAGGCAGAAAGTATTTTAAACCTTAATTCTTTTCTTTCTTTTCGTCTTAGCACCGGCTGCATTAAGCCGTCAAGGCTGAGGCTACATGCTCTTTCGCTACGATTTCGGCGACGAGATTATGAAACCTTCAGGTTGAACAAGTTCCAATCTGATAAATTACAGCGGTGACACATGGCTTCCAGCCATATGGTTGAAACTGCAGTGGGCGAGGGAAGAGAGCACTTCCAATGTGAGAGGGCTACAACAGAGGCGGGGCGCTTGGTGTGGCTTGGCAATGATATCAACCACGATTTCAACGACAACAACCTTAACAACAACGCTCGTTTCTTCGGAATAGCCTTAGTTGTGCTAAGACAGATTTTTCGTCGGAGTAAGCTCTTTTTACATAAGAACTAAATTCCTCCCAAAACCTTTTTAACCAGCCCTATTTCTAGAACCTTAACATGGGCTTAGCTAACTGGATTACGGGAACAAGAATAGCCTTATTACCAGTAGTTATTTATGCTATTTATCAAGAAACTTGGGCATATTCTTTGCTGGCCGTAATCTTATTCATTTTTATGGCCGTCAGTGACGTTTTAGATGGTTATGTAGCTAGAAAGAGAAACGATGTTACTGAAGCCGGTTCTTTCTTAGATCCATTATCAGATAAAATAGTAGTTATTTGTCTGTTAGTCGTTTTTCTGGCTCGAGACCAATTCTGGCTGTTGCCGCTGTTAATCTTTATTGTCCGAGATTTTGTTATCAACGGAATTAGAACCATTGGAGCTAGATACGATATTGTTATTGCCGCAGATATTTATGGCAAGATCAAAACTGTGGTTCAGTTTGGATTAATTTTCTTAATTCTATGGAAAGAACATTTGATTTACGATGGTTATGAACATACTAACGTGATTGAAGGGTTGGATGAAATTATTATCATCATCACTTGGATTGCCGTAATTTTAGCTGTATTTTCCGTGATTAATTATACTGTTAAGTGTTTAAAGTCTATTAAGGAGAAGAAAGGAGCAGGTAAGAAGATGGGTTCTGAACAAATTTTGGTTCTAGCTAATAAGAAAGCGCGTGGCTATCATGACAATCTTCGCCGCCGCCTGTTAAAAATCTTTGTGCGCAAAAGAAAAGCGGACTTGGTGTACATTTCTCCGGAAGAAGGGATGTTTGAAGAAGTAAAAAAAGATATTAAAAAATATTCTTCCATTGTTATCGCCGGAGGGGATGGTTCGTTTGAAAGTGCTTTG
>JBBSWE010000159.1:0-1775 GCA_038046445.1 Nanobdellota archaeon
CAATGTCTTTCAGCATCTCTTCTGCCAGCTTGTTTAATTTTGCCTCAGTATTGTGATTAATAAATCCATTAGCAATAAAAGAATGACATTTGCTATCCACTTTGATTGAAAATACTTCTTTCAGATCATTATTGTAAACTACTTCCTTTACTTGATCAAAAAAGAAATTATTCTTTATCACCCCATCAATTAAACATTTATCCTCAGAATCAATTACATTGATTAACTTTAAATAATTCTTTTTTAAGGAATTATAACGGTCAAAGTTATTTTTTGAAATGTACGATGAAGGATACTTTAATCGCAAGTAATCATTCAAGAAAGGAACATAATCGTTTTTACTTAATCTTGTAGAATTTATGGAAGTGATAAAACTAAGTTCCCGGTTCTTTCGGTTAGAAAAAAAACCTATTTTCTCATAAAACAAGTGGATATTTTCTCGAGAATTGATTAACAATTTCAAACAATCGTTTCTTTTATCGAGGTATGGAGAAGAAGAAATTATCCCAAAATTAAGCAGCATAACTTTAATTTGCTGAATTAACACCTTACTTTTAGAATTATAATTTAATTGAATTGACTTTCCCCCATGTCTTTTGTCTACTAAAAAAGACACACTGCCGTCTCCTTCAAATAGGGCTCTCAAGAAGTGCTGTTGATCTTCCTGCTTGGACCGCAATACAGAAAAGGGAATTACTTTTTTTTCAGATGTTAACAAAGAAAGGCCAATATTCCTTAAGAAAAGGACCACTTTTTGTTCGTAAATGCTTAATTCAGTACATCCCCCCTTGATCTTACGTTCATAAAGCTGGACATTCTTAAATTGTGATTGAATGATAGATTTAACCTTATTATAAAATTCCGAATCTTTATTATTAAACAAGATCTGCTTTTGATGATAACTTCCCTCGCTGACTAATGCTCCTAATAAGAAAGCTAAATCCGGGTTCATTTTATCAGGCAGGTTTACTTCATTCTTGAAACCATCTTTAGGATGAAATTTCTGGAGATTTAATGATTCCAAAGGAAAGAGAAAATTATTACGATTCAATAACACGATATCTCCTTCTTGAATTTCTTCTAACAGTTTCCAAGAAACCATCGGTTTGAAATCAGATCCTAACTTCCATACTAGAAGGGGATGATTAAAAGTTCCTTCTAATTTATAACCTGATTTGGTAGAAATTTGAATAGTTGGATGCTTCCCAGAATTAAAAAATTTAGAGGCTTTGTTTATTTTCCCCTCATAAGAAAGCACATTTAAGCTAATTTTTTCTTCTTTCTTGTTTGAAATTTCATGAATGGGAAGCAAGCCTTGGTCAGTTAGAATTAAAGTATCTCCTGTAACACAATATCGCATCGCGGCTGGACTATCCCCGTCAACGCTACCAAAATTTCCCTGACCTTTAATTAAAGGATACCTTAGCGAGAAATCTTGCGCCATTCTTACCAAAGCATCATATACCGATAAATCTCCATGAGGATGATATTTACCCAAAACTTCTCCCACAATTCTAGCACATTTCTTAGAAGGCTTGTTATGAAACATACCCATATCGTGCATAGCGTAAAGAATTCGACGGTGGACCGGTTTTAAGCCGTCCCTTACGTCCGGAAGAGCTCTGCCCACAATAACCGACATAGCATAATTTACATAGGCCTGCTTCATTTCTTCCTCGATTAAACGAGAAATGACCTTGTCGTTCTGTACCGGAATTTCGGGATTTTCCTTATTTTCTTCTGCCATGTTTTATCGTCTTAAAAGCAATAAGAAA
>JBBSWE010000160.1:0-3080 GCA_038046445.1 Nanobdellota archaeon
CCGGTAGTATATTTCGGATATGCTCCGCCAGAAGAAAAAGAGTTAAGAATTATTTGTGTTCCAGAAGGGTTGTTTAAGAACACAACTGAACCCGGCGCTTCAGGTTATGTTTTAGCGAGGTTCTCAAAACCGGATTTAGAAGCAATAAATCGTTCTGTTCAAAAAGAGGGAGAATGGAGTTATGATCGAAGAGGTTCAGATCAGCCTGCAATTGAAATACTACGCGAATGGTATAGAAGCCAGCTTTCGGATAAGCAGATGTTTCCAGAAGAAGTAGGTGATTTTTTAGTACCTACACCAGAGAAAGCTTATTTACATCTTCCTACCGGAACAAAAGAAGATAATTTCTTTAAGTACAATGTTTTTCTGCCTCACGCGAGGAATTAGTTGGTCGTTTACGCTCGTTAGAATTAGATGGCGGCGTACGCTACAACTTATGGACCCCTAGAGTAAGTTATTCGTTAGAAATGAATGGAAATGAACCATTAAGCATATTTACGGTACACCAATTAGGGGGGGATGTAGCTTCAATGCAAGAAGGATCGAAAGATATTAGCCGAGTAGTTGAAGCGATTGGTCAAATGGATGAACGGAAATTGCTTTTTTTTATGGGAAAAGCTAATGAGCTCAAATAAAACAAATTTCTCAAATTACCCGTTTCATACCCTTAAACAATCGAAAAGTATAAAAACTCGCTTTAAATATAAGTAGGTATAACATTCAACAAGTGAAATAAAGAGGTGTATAATATGGTTGATCCCGAATTTAAGAAATCGAATACGCGTTTCTATGTGATTATCGCTGCAATAGTGATTGTGCTATTAGGAGGGCTCTTCTTCTGGTTTATGGGCAAAGATACTTGGATTAGCGGAGCCAGCACTTTTAATCAAGAAAGTTTAGCTTTACCCAGTGGAGTAGCCACTTCTACCAGTGAAAGTGCCATCGTAAACTCTGGAAGTACTTCTTTATTAAGTGAAAAAAATGGAGCTAAAGTGGCTTCAGGTCTCCAAATCAAGGTTTCTTCAGATACTATCCCCATGATTAAAAGAGAAACTAAAGCTGAAGATATTGAAATAAAATTCAGTAACCTAAATACCAACATCAGAGTTAATAAAGAATCTTTACAGTTAGACTCTCTACAAAATGTGGATATGAGTGTGCATGGTTTCGTGGGAGAAATAATCTTGAACGAAAAAACATTATCTTTGAACGGAGCCATCTCGCGCATGCAGGTTAACGGAATTGTATTAAGCTCAGAGAACATGCAGATTTTCTTTGATGGATTGGATTACCAGTCGGTAAGTGCTAATAATATGGAGCTAGAACAGTTAAATCTGGCGGGCGGAGATGGAGCATTGGAGCTATTAAACGGTAAAATCAGTTATACTCTAGAAAATAAGGATAAATTTACTGCCAACAAGGTTCAGGGAGACTTTACCGCTGACAAAGTTACCGGTTTATTTACTGCAGATTTAATCGCACAGAACCTAGCTACTTCCGGCAGCGTAGATGCGGTGTTTAGTTAGATTATCTTTATTTTTTTTTGTTTAATCAAACTTATATCCAGCTGTAACCAAAACATTCAATCCGTCGGCCTTATACGGAACAGAAGCATCTTTCGTTTCTATCTTTCCGTCAGAATTAGTATTCTCGTGGATATTTAAACTAACTCTTTCCACGCGATAAGAAACCAAAGCATCTAAAACAAAACCATACGTTTCTATCCCTAATCCAGCCATAGCATCAAAGAATCCTCCCCAGCCAGAAGTGGTAGCATCAGTACGGATATCTCGATAAACATTGAGAGAATTGAGCATTTCCCAGGTAACCGGCTCCATTCCTTTAAGATTACTATCCACGTGAATATGTAATACAGAAGTACTATCTATATACGAGAAACCACCCTTAAGTACAATTAAAGGTTTAAACTTAAATTTATCATTCCCCACCGAAACTGGAGCATACTTAATTCCTAGAGCTCCCGCACCATAGAATTTCAAGTTCTGTTCCCAAGTAGAAGGAGTCGGTCCAAGTTTTAAGGAACTCAAACTAGCGTCATAAGTGTGACTATCTTTTGTTCCGCCAAAGATTTTAGAAGTAGAAAAATCAAACTGTGCTAACAAACTTATGGTGTCCCCCTGCCAAAAGTGCCATTGTTGTGGTTCCACTTCTAATCCAATCGTAAAGTAAGGCAATTGGTGGCCGAGCTGCATGAAATCCTTGAATCCAGGCATGGCCGGATCAAAATTATATCTGGTTTTATCAACGTATGCTTCCAAATCATCCCCTACCGCTAGGCGGCGATAGCCGAATCCAACTTGAGGAGTAAACTTTACTTTTGGGGAGGGAACTGCAATTGTTTCTTCTAATTTAACAACATTTTCCGCTGGTGCTGAAATTTCTTGGGCCCCAGCGTTACTAGATAACGGAGCATTCAACGCAGCATAACCCAAAGCTAATCCAGATAAAAAAGTAGTTAATTTTCCCATAATTTAGAATATATCTAATGAAGGATATAAAAAGAAAGCGGTGTTCTAATCTATATTTTGTATCATTACTATTGGATAGTAAAGAACAATAATGTTTATAAATACTTATTTAATCATATTATTTCTATGGGTTCAACTCAGGATTTAGAAGCGATTTTGAGCAAGTTTGATGCGCACAAAGAACTGTTTCATTATCCCTTCACTTTCTCTTTAGAAAATCGTGGCGTAGTCGGCAAGTATATCTGTTCTATGTTAAAGATGGCAGAAACAGAAGAGCAGGCTTCCCGAGGGATTTCTCCTGAGAGTATCATCAAAAATTTCTGTGAAAGATATCATGCTGATGAGACCGAGATGCATACTTTGTTAAGTGATCCAGAAAATAATTGGTTTGACTATCGTCTTTACACTTGCTTCCGTAGTTTTATCCAAAGAGAATTAGAAGTGGATACAGACACCCTGTTTAGAGAAACAACACTACTTTCTTTTACCGATAAAGATAGTAGACAGATTAGAGTAGCCAAGTATGTTCCCTTATCGATGATATTAACGAAAATGGACCAACAATTTCCAAATTTCAGTCGAGTAACCCAA
>JBBSWE010000161.1:0-1628 GCA_038046445.1 Nanobdellota archaeon
ATTAACTAACTTAATCTTTTCTCGCGTTATCCTTAAATCTTCCAAGGTGAAATCATGCACATCTTCAGTTAAAGCCGCACAACAATCAGGAACAATAGTGATTTCAAATTCTCGGTCATAAGCTTCTTCCACTAACATCCGTACGCACAGATTGGTAAGCAAACCGCAAACTAAAAGATGTTTAATTCCCATTAATTCTTTTTCCAAATTAGTTTGATAAAAGGAGCTGATGTGGTGCTTCTTTATTATTGGATCCAAACCGTTCTTGTCTAATTTGGACCAAATCTCGGCATTCTTACCAGTGAATTCTTCTCCAGATTTCTCCACATGCTGGATGAAAATTATTTTGTAACTTTTACCTCGAGCCCATTCCAGCAGTTTATTTACCCGTTCAATCAATTTATCCGGATTGCCAATATAATAATCAGAAAGTTTGGTAGTATATTCTACTTGAAAATCAACTAAGATTAAAGCTGTATCGGTCATTGTCAAAAATAATATACTTTGAGCATATAAACTTTGCTTAAAAATATCCTTTCCACCTCCATAAAGCTTATAAACGAAAGAGGAGAAATAACTATAATGGCTTTTTTAGACCCTGTATTCAATCCGGTGTTTTTGTGGCTGTTAGATTTAAGCCCCTTCTGGGGCTTAGTGGTCTTAGCTTTAATTATTTCTATTATCGTTACTTTAGTTTACAAATATTTTACCAACCAAACCGAAATGAAGCGGATGAAAGAGGAGCAGAAAGAGTTTCAGAAAAGGATGAAAGAATTGCGCAGTAATCCGCCAGAGATGATGAAAGTACAAAAAGAAGCTATGAAAGTGAACATGGAATATATGAAACATTCTTTCAAACCCATGCTCATTACTATGATCCCCGTCCTGTTAATCTTCGGCTGGATGGCTGGACATTTGAGTTTTGAACCCATTTATCCTAATGAAACTTATACTATTACTGCTTTCTTTAAAGCTGGCTCTACTGGATCGGCCCAATTAATAGTGGATAATGAATCAACCTTAATTAGTTTAGAAGCGCAAAATATCACCGATAACCAAGCCACCTGGAGCCTGAAGGGAACAGAAGGAACACATCTATTAGTAGTAAAGTATGGAAATGTAGAACAGAATAAAAGTGTATTAATCACTACTCGTTTAACTGCAGAAGAAGCTCTATCGGTATATCAACATTCAGATATTGAAAAAATACAGATTAATTACTTAGAATTAAAACCATTAGGCAACCTTTCTATCTTTGGCTGGCATCCAGGATGGGTCGGAATTTATATCATTTTATCTTTAATCTTTAGTTTAGGCTTGAGGAAAATATTCAAGTTATATTAAACAAATAAAAAAGGAGGGGTTTAAATATGCCAGAAGAAGAACAACATCACGAGCATCATGAACATCATCATGAAGCTCCTAAAAGTAAAAGCACACCATTAGATTGGTGGAAAATCATAGCGGTGGTAGGAGTAATACTATTAATTGCTTCCATCTTCACTAGTGGATTCAAAAATTGGAGTTTTTCGTCCCAAGATACCATCACCAAAAGTACTCTTGACTTTGTGAATAAAGAATTGTTGCAAGGACAAGCTGCGGCAGAATTGACTTCTACCGCTTCAGAA
>JBBSWE010000162.1:0-11371 GCA_038046445.1 Nanobdellota archaeon
AGTTTGATTTTTGGGAAAAGCATCATTGATGCTTAATATCCACGCAACGCCTATAACACCAAAAACTTTATTACTGCGGCCTTAACCAAGCTAAAAATGACCTTCAAAGAACTTTATTATAAATACATCAGAGAACTATGGTTGCTCTTCACCACTATAGTTTGGACCGTTCCTTATTTCTATATCAACAAATTCTCAGTAGGAAGAACCGAGATGGGCTTGAATACCTATTTGGATTCGGTTATTCCTGCTCTTCCCTTTACGGTCTTGATTTACGTCAGCATTTTTATTGTGGTGTTTATGCCTTATTTCATTGTTAAGAATAAAGAAAGGTTCAAAGCGGTAGCTAAAAGTTATCTAGCCGGAATGGGTATCGGATATCTTACCTTTTTACTTTTACCGATAAAAGTAATCAGACCAGTTATTATTAATCCAGATCTTTTCTCTAAGATGCTGCAGATATTATATTCTCATGATTTCCCATACAATAGTTTCCCTAGTTTGCATGTAGCTTTGTCCTTGCTGAGCGGATTGATTATTTACCACGAGAATAAAAGTTGGGGAAAAGTAATCTTAATCTGGGCTGGGTTGATTGCCCTTTCTACTCTTACCACTAAACAGCATACAATTATGGATGTATTAGGAGGATTGACTGTGGGTATGTTTAGTTATTGGGTGTATTTGAAGTTGATAAGGGAGGAATAATTTTTAACAGAAAGATAATTATAGGTGAAGCACCTTTTTATTCTAAATGAATCCCACCAACCAACAAGAATTATTGAAACTGGCTCGAGAAACCATTAAAGCCAAATTCACAGACAGAAAGTACGATTTGGGATCCATCCACAGCGAATTCAAGGAGAAAAGAGGAGTATTTGTAACTCTGACTAAAAAAGGAGAATTACGCGGCTGTATCGGTTTCATCCAGCCCATCAAATCTGTTTATGAAGCAGTCAAAGAGAACGCCTTAAATGCTGCCTTTCACGATCCCAGATTCAAGCCGTTACAGAAGGAAGAATTAAAAGAGATTAAAATTGAAATATCTATTTTAAGCCAGCCGATAAAAGTGGATTTTAAAGAACCATTGGAATTAATTAAAAAGTTAAAGCCAAAACATCACGGCGTAATCTTGGAGAAGAATGGGCATCAAGCTACTTTTTTGCCGCAAGTATGGGAGCAGATACCGGAACCGGAAGAATTTCTGCGTCATTTGAGTTGGAAAGCCGGATTAAGCATTGATGCTTGGAAATCAGCTAACATTTTGGTATATGTGGTGGAGAAGTTTGAGGAGAGATAAAAGTTAACCCAAACAAATATGAAGAACTATTCCGTATAGAAAGTGTAACTAGTTATTTTTGTAGTGAACTATTTATGTTTCAATATTCAAAATTAAATGGTTTAGTAATTCAGAATAAAAATGTTTGGGAATCGTTTCTTCCAAAGAAAGTAATCCAAATCTGTTTAAAAAAAGGATTAAAATTATTTTCTTCAAAGAAAAATTTCAGTAAATATGTTCGAGAATGCTCCAAATACCAAAAAGAAGGAAAACTTCTACTAAAGAAATACACTCATTTACCCAGAATACTAACTAAAGAACAATTCCAAGAAATAGCAGAAGTTACTAAACGGATTTGGGTTTACAAACACAAAGACGAGTTTTATTATTCTGATTTGGCTTATCAAAAAACCAAAGAAGGTAAATATGAAACACTAAAGAAAAATTTAGTTATCCTTGAACGAATAAAGACAGAACAAAGAGAGATTCATACCAAATTCTTTTTTGGCAACAACGCACTATTAAATCGTGTTTTAATAAAAATAGGGTTGCAATTTAAGATAAATAAAAAATTAACTGATTTCTTGTCTTATCAAGATATTTTGGATTTGTTTGAGAAAGGAAAGATTAATCTTCTAATATTGAAGAAAAGAAAGAAATGCTATGCGCTCATGGGCAGAAACGGAAAAATTCTCCCATTAGGACAAAAAGAATCCTTAATCCTCTCAAAAGCATTTATGAAAAATCAGATTAACACTAATATTAAGGGAGTTGTTGCTTCCAAGGGGATAGTTGAAGGAAGAGCCTTAGTTGTTCCTACTAAAATCAAATTTACGGAGAAGACCATTAAGAATATTTTCAATAAAATGAAAAAAGGAGATATTCTTATTGCACATACCACTTCTCCAGAAATTACCTTGCTCTGTCATAAAGCGGGAGCCATCGTTACCGATCAAGGTGGATTAGGTTCACATGCTGCTATCATCAGTAGAGAATTCAAAATACCCTGCGTTGTTGGAACAAAACATGCCACGCAAATCTTTAAGACAGGAGATAAAATCGTTGTTGATGCTAACAAAGGAATAGTATATCAGAAAAATTAATATTAATCAAACCATTATTAATAAGCTTTATCATGATGATCTAAATAAATTATTCTTACTATTTCTCCTTCGATTTTATAAATTAAAACAAAGCTTCCAAAATGAATTCGGCGATAACCGGCAAGAACATTCTGCAACGGCTTAAAGTGTTCCGGATTTTCCACAATCTCGATTATCTTTTTCTTTATTTGCTCAAAAAGTACTTTATCCTTCTTCTTTAGTTTATTTATAGATTTATCAAATTCATCACTAAACTCAATAGTATAAGTCAAATTACAATCCCTTCAAATATTTAAGCGCTTCAGTTTGATTAAGCTTTTTTACCCCTATCCCTTTCTTCATTCGTTCTTCTATCTCTCGATAACGCTCAGCATTCTCCAAGAACACTTTTTTTCTAATTAAATCAACAATAAACTCCTGAACGGTTCTGAAGCCGTATTCTTCAGAGTACTCTTTAGAAGCTTCAAACAAAGGTTCGGGTAAGGTTAAGCTGATTTGTTTTAATTCCATAATTTCACCATTTAAGTATTTATAAGTACTTAAAAATACGCTGATATAAAAGCTTTTCGGTCAATACTTATCCAATCCCATCTGCTCTTCTAGCTTCTTGGCTTTGATCCGGCGCATCATCTCATCATCTTTCTCCAGAATCTCTTGTATTTCTGAAGCACGTGCAACTACCTCGGCAGGCAATCCCGCTAACTTCGCTACATGAATACCATAACTTTGGTCCGTCCCTCCCGGAACTAATTTATGCAAGAAGATCACTTCACCTTTTACTTCCCGCACGGCAATATTATAATTCTTGATGCGGCTAAACTTCTCGGCCAATTTATTCAACACATGATAATGCGTAGAAAAGAAAGTTCGTGCTTTAACTTTATTATAAATATATTCTGCCACACTCCAAGCAATCGAAACTCCATCAAAAGTAGAAGTACCCCGACCAATCTCATCCACGATAATCAAACTATTTTCCGTAGCAGAGTTAAGGATAGCAGCGGTTTCGCTCATCTCAATCATAAAAGTAGATTGTCCTGAACTTAAGTCATCATATGCGCCTACCCGAGTAAAGATCCTATCCACTATTCCCAGCACTGCTTCATCCGCGGGAACAAAACAACCCATCTGTGCCATCAAACTTATCAAAGCTACTTGACGCATTAAAGTAGATTTACCCGCCATGTTTGGTCCGGTAATTATCATCATCTCCCCTTCTCCCAGCAGCACATCATTAGCAATGAAACTATTTTCCATCTTTTCTACTACCGGATGTCTTCCGTTTTTGATTTGAATCACTCTGTCCGGAACTAAACTAGGCTTGACATAATTATTTTCTAATGCTACTTTAGAGAAAGAGCACAGCACATCTAATACGGCTAGTTTCAAGGCTGTTTCCTGTACTTGTACCGTATGTTCAGCTACTTTTTTAGCGATGCCTTGAAACAATTGATATTCCATTTCCACAATCTTTTCTTCCGCCCCCAGAATCTTCTCCTCAATCAATTTTAACTCTTCGGAGATATAACGTTCTGTATTCACTGTAGTTTGTTTTCTGGTCCAATTTAACGGAACGTTAGGAACATTCTTATGTGTGACTTCAAAGAAATATCCGAAGACTTTAGTATATCCTAAACGTAACGGGATTCCGGTTTGTTGTTTCTCTTTCTCTTCCAATTCCTGCAAATATTTTTTACTATTGTGTTTGATATCTTGCAATTGATCTAAGTCGGGATGATAACCTGATTTAATCAATCCTCCTTCACGTAAAGAAACCGGAACATCTTCGCGCAGAGAGGTTTCTAACAGTTGCGCTACTTCCGGCAATTCTTCTATCGTGCCGATTTCTTGCAACAAAACAGTTTGCAAGGAAGCCAACTTTTTCTTTATCTTTGGTATCTGCTGTAAAGAAATCTTTAAGGACAATAAATCCCGGGCATTAGCATTGCCATAATTCACTCTGCTGATTAAACGCTCTAAATCGTACACTTGTTCCAATGATGTAATCAATTCTTCGCGCAGAATCACTTTTTTATTCAATTCTTCTACCGCATTCAACCTCTTTTCAATTGCTTCTTGATATAACAAAGGCTCTTTCATCCACTTTTTAAGAAGACGCGCACCTAAACAAGTGATGGTTTTATCTAAGACGGAAAGTAAAGTTCCCCGCGTACTTCCGTCTTTAATATTCTTCAACAATTCCAGATTACGTAGAGTGCTTGAATCTAGCCACATTTTATTTTGACTACCCATTAAAGAAATCCTTTTTAGATGAGTTAAAGAATTTTTTTGGGTATCAATTAAATACTTCAACAACGCTCCGCTCACGCTCACGTTCAGTTTCTTTTCTTCTAAACCAAAGGAATCTAAATTATGTAGATTAAAATGTTTTAATAATAATTCTTTGGCTTTATCGTAAGAAAAATGATAATCCATTAAATAATTTACATAACAGCCAAAGGTCTGAATTTTCTGAATCAGTTCTTGATTTACCTTAAGCGTTTCCGGCAGGATACATTCACTCGGATTGTATCTAGAAAGTTCATGAAATAATTGCGGCATATTTTCTAAATTACTAGTGAAAAATTCTCCCGTAGACAAATCACATCCAGCTAAAGCAAACTCTTCTCCGAAAGAAGTCAAGGCAAAAATGTAATTATTTTCTTTCTCGTTCAGCATGGAAGATTCGATAATCGTTCCGGGAGTGACGATGCGTACTAAGCCTCGTTTAACCAGTCCCTTAGCCAATTTAGGATCTTCCAATTGTTCCACTATCGCAACTTTATATCCTCGTTTCACTAATTTGGCTAAGTAAGGTTCGAGAGCATGAAAAGGAATTCCGGCTAGGGGAGCCCTTTTATCTCCTTTCCCTCGCGCAGTTAAAGTGATTTCTAACTCTCTCGCTGCCGTAGCCGCATCTTCGTAAAACATCTCGTAGAAATCGCCCATTCTTAACATTACTAAACAATCGGGATGAAGTTTTTTCACTTCTTGATACTGCTTCATCCCCGGAGTGAGAATATCATTATCTATATCCAGAACACTTACCCCATTTTTCCCTTCCGGTGTAGAACTTTCCAAGCGCTTTCCCCCTAAAACAGCTTTAGAGAAAGTCGCTTTTTAAAGATTGTTGTGGTTAAGTGATGGAATGGGGTCTTGAAGAGATTAAATAATACAAAATATTTATAACCTTCAGCTAAAAATATAATATTATGAATAGATTATATTTAGTAGCAACGGCAGCTCTTGCTTTTGTTCTAACTTGTTTTTGCCCACAGCCGCCGAAAAGAGAAAGTATTCCTTCGCCTTTAGAAGAGAGAGTGTCTAACCCTCCAGAAGAAAAAGTTTATCCCTATTCTGCTCCTCCTATTCCTTCTAATATTCTACCAAATCCTTCAAACTTGTACTCTTTCTTACCGCCACCATACGGAGCCATTCAATGTCATTATCTTCGCCCAGCGATGGAAGGAGAAGAAGATTTTATATTAAGAACGATGGAATCTGCTGTCGGTCCAGGAAAAAGAGAAGTTATTCCGCCGCAAGGATGTGCTCTGGGCGCTTTAGACATTAAAGATCCGGAGATGCAAAGGGATTATGTTAAAGCCTGCGCTATTTCGGGAATGCGTTATGGCGGAACCAAGTTAGTAATCCATTTTTCGGAAGGTTCAACTTTGAATTCTTGCTCCGAAATCACCATGGAATTTATGCCCAGAAGTTCTCCTTTTGGTCTTCCTTTTAACCATTCAAGGTCCCCCTCTTTTCCTTAGATCTCGCAAGAAGGACAATTTCTATCTAAAATAAACACCTTACTTTTACCGCCACAGAAAGAATCAATCAAACTCTGCATCTCTATCATTATATCTTCCAATTCTTTCTTAGTCAAAGGAGGAACAACTTCAAGATGAATTAACGCTGATTTAGTTTCTTTATCTACTGCCGTGCGAACAGATTTCCAATAATCAAACTTAGTTCCAATAACCCCAGAATTATCACGATAAATAAACGCTCCCTTCTTGATTCTAGCCAATAAATGCACTTTATCCTTCCCTTTAGAAAGTTCAAAATGCAAATTTCCCTTAATTTTCTTTAAATCATCAACTCCTATTGGAACTACATGCTGCAGAGAAAGGTAATTGATCAGATTAGTAAGTGTATCCTTAGCGGTAATACTTTTTTTATGCAAAACATTCTGCAATAATCTTTCTACTGAAGTATGATAATGTTTAGCTTTCGATCCGAACTCTTTCTGCGCCGCTACCCACGGAGCAATCAGATTATGATTTTTCAGGGTTTCCGGATGAAATTCCATCCGCGCCAGTTCTTCTCCCTCTTTCAGCAAATGCTCGGATTCACGCAGGTTTTTATGGTTATTGATACCTTTAATCAAAATAAAAGCAATCCTCAACTGCGGATGAAATTCCTTGAACACTTCCGGAGAGATGCTTACTTTCATTTTTTAATCTTTCCCGGTTTACTTTGGAATAAAAAAATTATTTTTTCCCAGAACTTAGATAATCCCTTTTTGTTATGACGAGAATATTTAAGATTGTAATGTAAATTTATCTGATCTAAATCATAACGAATATCTTTTAGAATCTTTACTTTCTGACGCTGGTAATAAACGTTAAGGATAAGAATAAAGATGTATAATCCAAACAATCCTCCAAAGATTAAAGTAATCTTTACGAATAAGGGTTGAAAGTTTTGTAATATTGGATCAGCTAATTCTAACGCATTTATTGCAGTTTCACCTATTACCATAGATAGAAGTAATGTTTTAGGGTATTTATAGGTTTCGCCAAAGTAAAGTCTGCCACCAGCCTAAGGTCGAGTGCTTTCGATTACCTTTTCTAAGCTGACAGGGGAATATCCCTTACGGGGATGTCAGCTCTTCGAGAAAAAAGAACGGGGCACGAGAAGCTGGTGGCTAACAGAATTTAAAAGAAATTTTTATAAACTCTCGTTGTTTAGTGTAACATCACCATGAAAATAAGTTTTGAAGAAGGAAAATTAAAAGAGTTAGTATATCAGAATAAAAACAATAAAAAATGGGAGGAATTAAGTCACAAACTAAATGTTCCAATTCATGTAATTAAAGGGTGGGCTAGTGAAAGAAATCTTATTTCAAAAGAAGCTTACGAGTTGTTAGATCCACGAAAAAGGTTTTACAAATATATTACAGAAATAAAACAGGATAATTGGGGCAGAATAAAGGGGGGAAAATTGTCTTCTGGGAGAGTAACCACTATCCTAAAACCAAAAAAGAATGAAAAATTAGCTGAATTAGTTGGAATAATTCTAGGAGACGGCAATATTTCGGTTATAGAAAGAGATAAATCAAAAAGTTATGTTATCAGGATTGTTGGAGATGAACGTAAAGATAAAAAATATTTAATAGATTATGTTAAACCATTATGCGAAGAATTATTCAATATCAAAGTAAAAACCCACAAACATAAACAATTTAATGCGTTATACTTAACAATAAATAGTAAACAGGCAGTTGAATTCTTAATCTCGGTTGGATTGAAGAAAGGTAACAAGATAGAAAATCAATTAACAATACCCTCTTGGATTTTTGAACAAGAAAGACTTTTGAAAGCATGTTTAAGGGGATTAGTAGATACGGATGGTTCCATATACGAACTTAAACCACAATGGCCAGGAATATGGCAGATTTGTTTTACAAATAGAAATAACAAATTGTTAGAAGACTTTAAACGTGGTCTGCAGATTGTTGGAATTGATTGTTCAAAAATATCAAAAAGAGGCAATACTCCTCAAGTTTACATCACAAAGAAAGAAGCAGTAGGTAAGTTTTATAAAGAAATTGGCTTTGCAAATATAAAGCATAAAAACAAGATAGCCCCGTCGTCTAGCGGACTAATTCCTCTCAAAAAGGAAGTCTAGGGATAGTGCCCTTTGGGCACTTGTGGAAGCAAGGCATTGACTGCGGTTCGAATCCGCACGGGGCTACTTTTTCTTAAAAAGTAGCAACCTTTAAAAGCCACTTTACTTTTGATTAAACTATGACCTTCTTATACCTGTTAGCCCCGATGGAAGATTTTACGGATAATGCTTTTAGGGCTCTCTGCCATAAGTATGGTGCAGACTTTACCTTTACTCCCATGTTGAGCATCGATGCTCTAGCTAAGAAGAATGAACAAACTTGGAAAGAGTTAGATTTTGGAGATAATAATGCTCCAGTTATAATTCAATTGCTAGGCAATAACGAAGAAAGTTTACGAAGATTCTTAACCTTATTCAAACCTTCTCCGGGCTTCCGCGGATTTAATCTTAATTGTGGTTGTGTTGATCCAAAAGTGATTCAAAAAGGATATGGTTGCGCTTTGATGAAAAGATTTTCTAAGATATCCACGTTAGTTGAAATTATCAAAGAATATAATTATCCCGTGTCTATAAAGATGAGGTTAGGATTAAATAATTATGAGAAACAAAAGAGAGTATATTTGAATCTGATCAAAACGATTAATGCAGACTTTTTTATAATTCACGCCAGACACGGGAAAGAAACTTATGCTGATAAAGCAGATTTTTCCCGATATAAAGAATGTGTGGGAACGGGAAAGAAAATCATTGCCAATGGAGATATTAAAACCGTTGAACAAGTGCATCAGTTAATAGAAATGGGATTAGCAGGAGTAATGATCGGAAGAGCAGCAGTAGAGAATCCTCACATTTTCAGTATTTTTAAGAAAAAAAGTTTCTTAAGCCCAGAAACAGTCAAGAAAGAATATTTACAATTGGCTGAAAAATATCACTCTACGGAAAGAAATAAGAAGAATATATTGAAGAGATTAAAAGAATAAATAAGAAAATTAATCAATCCTCAATGCTCTCATAATCTTGTCCAGCTTGCGGTTGATCTCTTCCAATTCTCCGGAACTTCCTTTAGACTCAGAATTCTTGCTGAAACATTCGCTGCAATAAACCGGTTTGCCTCTAGTCGGTTTGAAAGGAACTTTACATTCCTTCTCACAGCGATCACAAATAACATCAAACATCTCTAACTCTGGTTTATCTCTTCCGCCGAAACGTGGTCTGTCAGCAGCATCTCTACCGCCAAAACTGGGTCGTGGTCCTTCTCTTCTTCCGAATTTGCTGCTACGTTCAGCATCTCTTCCGCCGAAACTAGGTTTGCGGCCAAAACTAGGTCTTTCAGAACCGGAGTCTCTTCCAAACTTGCTTCGATCATATTTTTTGAATCCTGCCATTGTAATTACCTCATATATATCTACTCTAAAATAACCATTCTCGTTTATAAATATTTGTGAGGAAAAAATTTAATAAACTAAAACAAAATTACTCCTTCATGGAAAACTTTATCGAACTGAACTCTTTGGTCAAGATATTAAATTGGGCTTCCACCGGAGGACAAGCTAAACTGTTAATCCGTTCCGGAGCGATTAAAGTTAACGGAAAAGTAGAATTAAGAAATGGTAAGAAATTGATTGCTACGGACGTAGTAGAGTATGAAGGAAAGAAGTTTGTAGTCGGGAAAGAAGTAAAGTTGTAATTCTAAAACCAAATGTTTTAAAAAGGGGTTCATTTCTGGCTAAAAGATGGAACATCTCAGCGCTTATGATTATTGGAACCGGGAAGAGTTAAACCGCATTAAAGAGTTTGCTCAAGGGAAAAAAACTCCTTTCTTGGTAGTAGATTTACAAAAAATAAGCTGGAAATTTGAAGAAATAAAAAGAAACCTCCCTTATGCTCAAATTTATTACGCTGTTAAAGCTAATCCTCTTCCCGAAGTGATTGAGTTGCTACGGGAAAAAGGATCTTATTTTGATGTCGCTTCCATTTACGAGATAAATTTACTTTTAGAAGCCGGAGTGCCTCCGGAAAAGATGAGTTATGGCAATACCATCAAAAAAGAAGAAGATATCGCTTATGCTTACGAAGTAGGCCTTCGTATCTTCACTACTGATTCTGAGAGCGATCTTAAGAAAATCTCGCGTAACGCTCCCGGTTCTAAAGTAATATTTAAAATTATCTCAGAAGGAAGCGGTTCTTTTTCCGATTGGCCTCTCTCCAAAAAGTTCGGAGCCCATCCAGAAATGATCCACAAACTTATTGTAGAAGCGGTAAAGATGAGCATCGTACCGTATGGACTATCCTTTCATGTAGGATCACAACAGCGAGATGTCGGACAATGGGATTTAGCCTTAGCTATTTGTCACGACGTCTTTGAAGAAGTAGAAAAAGACGGAATAAAACTTCAAGTTCTTAATATAGGAGGAGGATTTCCGGCCAAATATCTTAATCCTACCTTAAGTACGGAAGAGTATGCCCGCAAGATAACTCAATATTTACAACGTCACTTTAAAGAAATGCCCTTGATTATGATGGAACCGGGAAGATCTTTAACCGGAGATAGTGGAATCATTGTCAGTGAAGTGTCTCTAGTTTCCAAAAAATCAGATTATACTCCTAACAAATGGGTGTATTTGGATGTGGGTAAATTTGGCGGATTAATAGAAACCTTAGACGAATCCGTAAAGTATCCTATCTTTTTAGAAAGATATTTAGATTGCAAACCGCAGAAGTTTGAAGAAGTGATTTTAGCTGGACCGACTTGCGACAGTTTTGATATTCTTTATGAACGAACTCGTTACAAACTACCGGCCGATATTACTGATGGAGATAAAGTTTATATTTTTACTACCGGAGCTTATACCTTATCTTATTGTTCTATCTGCTTCAACGGCCTTCCTCCTTTAAAGAGTTATGTCATTGATTTAGGGAAGGATTAGAAAAAAATATAGTTGGATAATTACTTATAATATAATACTAGAATTAAAACTTGGTTCCAGGTAGAACTACAGTCATTCCGGAATGTAGTTTCTTACCCTTATTAATTCGACTAATTTCTGAATGCATTAAAGGATCGTTATATTTGGTATTAGCAATTTCCCAGCAATTCCCAATTTAGATTAAATTAGCTTAAAATAACTGTTTTTGAAATAAT
>JBBSWE010000163.1:0-1544 GCA_038046445.1 Nanobdellota archaeon
ATTATTTCAAAAACAGTTATTTTAAGCTAATTTAATCTAAATTGGGAATTGCTGGATTAAAACTCGGAAACCATTTATATATGGATAATTTTGAAAAACTATTCAAAATTCTCTTAGAAGGCTTTTGTTAAGCTCAATTTAGACCGCTTCAAGAAGCATTCAAAGCCTTCTATACTTTCCAACCATTCTTTAGTGATACAGAAAGCTATTTAAATCCCAAGAGATTGGTTTTTATACGGGGAGTGGATAGTAGAAAAGAGGCAGGAATGGTGTTTTCTGCCTTCTGAAAACAGGTACTAGAGAATGAACGAAGTTGACAAAGTTATCGGCGTTGAACTGAAAAAGGTTAAACAGGCTTTGGAAGAGCACCTTACTTCTATTAATGATAATACACAAGAAATACAATCTTTGTTCGATTACTTACAAGAAATCGAAGTAAAAGTAGAAAAGATCTCTCAACGTCTAGAACAGGTACAAATGGGAGCAGAAGTTTCTGCCGCCACCGTCAAACAAACAGTAACTCCTCTTAATCAAGTGGAAAAGAAAGTATTTTTGACTTTATATACTGCTGAAATAGCTCTTTCTTATCGCGAAATCTCCGAACGAGCACAAGTCTCTCCCGCTATTGTCCATGAATGCATCTCCTCTTTGGTTTCTAAAGGCATTCCTTTGGTCAGAAGCTTCTGCAACGACCAGATGTTCTTTAAAGTAGAGCCGGCTTTCAAGGAAGCCCAAGCTAAAGAAAATCTGATTAACCTTTCTTTACAGAGTTTTATGGAATAAACTGGCTGTTTTTAAGCTGAATTTGGGATTCTTTCTTCAGCAGTTGGTTGTTACTTAAAAGTAACGAAAGGTTTATAAAGGAGAAATATTTCCTGGGAAGGATGAGACGAATCGAGGATATCTTTTCTTTGAATGATGGAAGGTCTATTCCTCGTACCGTATTTAAAGGAACAGATTTAGATTTACGAAGTTTTGATTTACCTATTTTTGAGCCGGACGGAAGTTACAAAGTATTAGAATTAGAAACTCCAGAAGGCAAGGACCAAACGATACACTATTCATTATTAGGAACCATCTGTCAAGAACTCTGTCCTTCTCCGGATAGACAAAAGCGAGTGAGAGCAGCATTAAGAGAAGCAGTTAAAAATGCTTACCAACATGGTAACAAGAAAGATCCAAGTAAAAAGATTGTAATTGCTTATCGCAACAGTCCAGAGTTAAGTGATATTGTAGTTGGAGATCAGGGTGGAATAATAAACCCACAATTTGTTCCTTTCGTATTAGCACATCGATATAGATCAGACTGTCCTCAAGGTTTCTATCAATTTGCAGTTGGTGTAACACAACCAGCAGAGAATGCGGGAGTGGGAACTTACACTATGCATTTGGTTTGTGATGAAGTAAAATATCATCGAAATAAGTATGGGGGATTAAGCGTGCAGTTGATTATTAAGAAAGCAAATGATTCACCAGCCAGCCTTTAATCACCGTACCACTTCAGTAACCTGAAGCACTTTTGAGTATTTCCTGCATCCCCAATA
>JBBSWE010000164.1:0-7456 GCA_038046445.1 Nanobdellota archaeon
GTATTTAACCCTTTCCATCATCAAAAATATGTATTCCGGAAGAAGTAACTTTTATATACTCTAATGAAATAAATATTAAAACAAGAGAGGAGGTTTTTACCATGTTTACAAATATGTATGCTTTTTACCAACACCCGGGATGGATTTGGTCAGTTCTGGTGGTCATAGCAGTATGGGAAATAGTATGGAAAGGAATGGCTTTATGGCACTCTGCTAAAAATAAACAGACGGCCTGGTTTATCTGTGTACTCATCTTCAATACGGTCGGAATACTGCCCATCATTTACTTACTGTGGTTTAAACCCCAGGAAGAAGGCTTTTCTGAGATGAAAAGTGTTAGTGTGAAAAGAAAGAAGAAGAAATAGGTCAATATTTTATTATTTTATATCTATTTAAAAAATTATAAATCTAAGGTTACTTTTTTATTCTTCAGGTCAACTTTAGAAATCTTCTTGATCTTCTTTAGTTCCGCTTCAATCTCTTTCCATTCCTGATTCTTCTTCATCTCCTTAACTATTTCCAGAAGTTTGTTGATCTGAGCATAATGCTCATAAATCAATTCTCCTTTGCGTTTATTTTCTACAATCGTTTCTTCCATAGATTTAATCGATTCCAATTGTGCCTCTAAGATTTTTCTTAACGATTCAATCTTCTTCTCGTAAGGAGAAGCCTTGACGAAAGGATTTAAGGTATCAATAGCTTCATTGTAAGTAGGAGTTACTTTCAAAGGAGTTTGATTAGTTAAAGGGAAAGGAGTAATTTCTTCTACGTATAAATATCCTTGTGGTTCTTTGATTCTTTCCAGCAATTCTTTGATGGCTTTGTAAATAAGTAAAGATTCTTTTTCTCCTACTTCTTTAGGAAGTTGGTTTTTATCGATTTTGGTAAGTTGACATACTTCTTCCGCATAACAGCCGCCCAAACCGATTTCTGTAGCCAAAGAGGTCGCTAAATTCTTCTTTTCGCTGTTCTTTAAGAGTTCTTTAAGTTTTTCTTTAGTGAGGTTACGGTAATTTGTTTCTGAAACCGGGAAAATATATTTTTCTCTCGGTTTAACCGTGCGATCCTTCCACACTTGCGATTCCAGCACAGCAATAGCCACCATTTCTTTATCGGTTAGAACGATGTTCCCCTTAGAGAACAATTCTAAAATCAAATGATACTTCTCTTTATGGCATTCTAAATCAAACACCACGATTCTTTCCGTGTCTTTCTGCTGCAAAGATTGAATTATCGCTCCATCCATATATTTTCTTAATTGTAAACAGAATCCGGTGGGCTTGTCTGGAGCGTTCTTGTCTTTGGTCAGGCAAAGCAGTTTTCCCGGAATGATTTTCAACAACTGCTTACCTTGTCCTACCGCATGCAGCTGTAGTACCAATTCTGGTTCCTGGTGGTAGATCTGGGAAATCTTACCTTTTACAAGGAATTGCATCTCTTGTACTAACGCAGCTATCTCCAAGGAGGAGAGGGATTTCTTGGGCATTATAGCCTAAAGAATATATGTCTTTATAAATTTAAAGATTATTTAGGAAACAAAATGAGAATTCCAAAATGTATAGACGACCACATTTTAGACGTGTTTAGAACCCCGGAGCAGAGATTAGAGCACAAAGCAAAAATAATTTATGAACAAGTCAAATCAGAAATAGATCAGCAACGTCCGGGTATTAATGGTTGGGTGTTAATTGACACGACCAACGGTGGTTATGGTTTCTTTGCTGATGATAAGAATCGGGAGATTTACGAGTTAAAAGGTTTAAGAGAAGCATGTGGATGTAGTGATCATTTAGATCAACTCTACATCATGGAGCATGGGAAAGTTCCAGCCAGAGAGATCGGCAGAATTGGCGAAATTCTTTTTGAGCAAATGCGTCCACAAATTAGAACGCAACACCCAGAAGATGGAGTTGTTGCGATTGACGTTAAAACAAAAAGATGGAAGTACGGCCATACTATAGCCGAAGCTGAACAGCTAGGTATAGCAATGCGTTCGGACGCAGTTTATTTTAGACCTTGTTTTCATGCACCCGGAGTGCAGGAACGGAGTTGATTTATCATGACTTTCCCGCCTCGCAAAGGAATAATATCTGCTCATGGAGATGCCGAGATGTTAGATTGGTATGCCAAAAGAATCCTAGCAAATATTTTTGTTAATAGCCATTCATCAAGACCGGCCTTAGAGACCACGGAAAAATTCCGAGCGGAATTTCCCACAGATTTTGTGGATAGAGCTAGAGAGATTTATCAACCAACCTTTGTTAAGGAAGAAGCAGGAGTTGGTTTGCTTGATCGAACTATAGCTAGAGGTTTAGTAAACGATTTCTTAACTAATCCTAATTATAATCAACTTTCTCCAAAACCACTGGAAGATTATCTAGCACAAACCAGAGTAAGAACTAGATGTGCAGAACTGGGCTTAGCAATTAGAATTATGGAAGGATGGATAGAACAAGGATATTTTCGCATAATAGAAGATGTTTTAGTAAAGAACTAAGAAAATTTCTATTCGATTTCTTCTTTCTTATTCTTAGAAAATAATCCTGCCACAAAATTGTACATTGAATATACTTCCCAACCGAACGGACCATAACCAATGTAACCTAAAATGGGCATTTCAAAAATCTTGAAGAAACCGATAAAAGGGATTTCATAGAACCATTTTGGAAAAGCCCAATAATTCCAAAATTCCCAGAATATCCCGCAGATAATCGCTCCAAAAAACAAACATAGAGGAATGTTAAGTTTTCCATCATGAAGATGTTTGATAATGCTGGGATTTCCCAAGGTATAATTTATTGGATCAAGTAACAAGAAAAAAGCTATCCATACCAAATAGAAAGCGTATCGTGGAAAAATAAAAGGCAAGATACACCCAACTGTTCCTAAAAGAATCATTACGGTAATAAGTCTAGGAGAGACATTGTGTTTGTGCTTTAATTTAATTTTCTCAAAGAGACGTAATGCCCTTAGCAAATAGTACGTTTCTAACACGGCGGGAAAGATTATGGTAAAATTAACTATGTGAATCCAAAAGGTGTAATTTACGTAGTACCAATTCTGAATGAAAAGGTTGTACCATTCAAAAACTGCCCACAACGGAATCGAAAGTAAAACAACTAACCAAAACTTCTTGGGATAGGAAGAAAGTAAAGATTTCTGGCTTAAATGAAACACTAAAGAGTCAACGAGTAAGATATATCCCCACCAGATAATGGGGATATACCACAAATCAAACGGTTTAATTTTCAAGAAAAAGTTTAATCCGGCAAAAAGAATAAGGATTATACCTAAATAACCGTATTTTTTGAACATCTCTCCCTCTTTTTAAATTTAAAATGAAAGCGCCCGAGGGGACTCGAACCCCTGAATGATCGCTGTCTTTTCATCGCTATTAAGCTCATATTAGCGGATCTGCAGGCGATTGCCTTAGCCGCTTGACTACGGGCGCTTCTAAGAATAACATTAAAATTGTTTATTTATATAGTTTTTGATGGTAAATGGAAGAATTCCGGATATAAAATGGTTAAGATGATAAAGCAAGATTTAATCTTTCTAATTTAGATTTATCTAGAAAACCAATATTCTTAGAAAAGTTAGCAAAAGATATCTTCTTTACTTCAAACTTAAATTGTAAACTGTTACTGCCATCTTTCCTTATATTATCCTTACTGATCCAAATATTTGAAGTAAAAATTCCAAACTCGTTTAACATTCTTCTCATTTCTTCCAAGAAGAGGATTCCATTTTGTCTAAGAGATTCTCCTTTATTCATAGTGTATGTTAATCGCCAACGACGATCCGCTCCACTAAAAATACTTCCTTCGCAATCAAAAACCATTCTTAAATAAGCGGATTTTACTTTTTTGTTTCCTTGTTTAACCCAAGACGGTAAAACATAACTACATTTAGTCTTATTTCCAACAGGAGTCTCTTTATCTTTAAGAAAAATGGCTAACTTCTTATTAGCAATAAATAGTTTATATTTTTCATTTTTACCACGAGTATCTCTAAAAATCCTTCCTTTCACATTAAAATACTCATTAAACAAATTATTAAAATAATCAATACTTTCAATGGATTTTGAGTAAAAGGATATAACTCCCCTTCGACTATCTAGCTGAAGATGGCCATCAGTAGTCAAGGCCGCTACAATTTGGGCGAGTATTAAATCACTTTTCATGGTTTAATTAATGATAAGAAAGGGTATTTATATATCCTAGCTGGACTTGTCCAGTTGACCAGTGGCTATTGAATTTTGAGGTTATACCAATTAGTGAGCGATAAATCCGCAGAATTAAGAGTTGTCCAGTGGGTTGTCTAGTGAAGATAAAAAAAACGGCCCGGAAGGGATTTGAATTCGAGATTGTAGGAATAATCCAAACAATGCCCTCGATCTACAGCTTAGAAGGCTGTCGCGTTATCCAAGCTACGCTACCGGGCCTTAATCAGTTGAACTCTTAAGAGTATTTATAAATTTTCACATTAAAGTTTTTATACTACCGGGCTTCTCTTTCCTTATGGCACTCGGTTTAGGCAGAAAATTGGAAGAATGGGAAGGCTTCAGAATATTTATGATGAAAGCCAAAAGCGGTTTGACTAGCAACGAACTAAAGATTGTTCTAAGATTGATTAAAGACAATCAAATTTCAAACAAAGAGGTTTTAATTAATGTTGTAGCCAGAACTGCTGCTCATTGGATTATGCTTAATACTACAGAGAAAAACCCCTTGATGAGGAAAGCTAACCTTCAAGAATCGTATAAGTACTCAGACATAAGTAGAAAAATAATGGCTCTTCCCGAAAGTTTTTGGGATATTTATCATGGCTAATCTAATCGTTCTGGAAGAAAGGGAAGTCAAACCTAAAGGATTAAACCCCCAGAATAAAGTGGATGAAGAGAAACTTAGGGGATATTTCTTTGATGAAGATTATGAGAAACTGAAGCTGTTGCAAGAGGTTCCCCGCTTCGACCATTCTTTTGAACAAACCACTTTATTCTACCCCGGCTGCGGAGCAGATATCTTTTATCCACTGCATTATCTGGAACTGTTTCCGAAGCTGAAAGAAATAAATTTTATTCTTGTAGATGAGAATGATTCTTTTGGCTTAATCAAAACTCAATTGGACGAGGTAGGAATAAGCTTTGAAGAAGAAAGAAAAAATAAAAACAAAATTAAATTCTATTGGGAGGATAAATTAGTTAATTTGGAATTCATCAAAGAGTATATCAAGAAAGCCTTTCCCAAGATACCGCAGTATCACATCTATTTTGAGAAAGCTTTTCGCATCATGCGAGAACATATTCCTTATTACGAACAGAGTGTGTTTGATAAATTGGCTAGTGGCGGAGTGATCATCAGCGATTCTGGATTTGAAGAAGTAGAGATGGAGAGGATTTCTGTCCCCTTAGAATTAAGCTCTTATGGCGAGATGGTGATGGGAAGAAAGAAATAATTCTCACCAAAATATTTAAATAGTAATATTGTTATTTATAACAAAGTTAATAAAATTAACAAGGTGAATAAAAATGGGGACACTATCGATTTCAGTACCGGATGACTTAAGAGAGCAAATGATTAAATTGGACGAAATAAACTGGTCAGCAGTAGCTCGAAAAGCCTTTGAGGAGAAGATTAAGCAGATTGAACTATTCAAGAAGATAGTCAGCAAGAGCAAGCTTACTGAAAAAGATGCGGAAGAAATCTCTACTAAGATTAGCGAGAGTATGGCGAAGAAGTTTTTAGCAATGGCTAAAAAATGAAAATAGTCATCGACGCAAATATTGTAGTGTCGCTTTTGATCAGCCCGGGCAAGCCTTTAGACCTTTTCTTCAATGAAGAGTTGGAGTTATTTGCTCCAAAGCTGCTCTTCATAGAAATCGAACAAAACAAGGAAGAAATCATTAGAAAATCACGGTGCGATGAAGAAGAAATAGAGACATTGCTTCGTCTGATAAGGCAAAGGATTAACGTTGTTCCTGAAGAAGAGTTTGTGAGTCTTATCAATCTGGCTGTTAAGAATTGTCCAGACCCAAAAGATATTGTTTATTTTTCTTTGTCATTATATTTGAAGTGCCCTCTTTGGTCTAATGAAAAGAAGCTAAAAGAACAGAATGAAGTTACAGTTTATGCTACGCATGAGTTGATAAAGATGTTCAAGTTGTAGTTCTTATGGTGAGATGATTATCGGTAAGAAGACCACTTCTGCCAAAAATATCATTTAGTTTTAACCTTAATGTTTCCAGTAAATTCTTCCCACGAAACATATCTTTTCTTCTCTTTATTTGGAAGAACACAAATTTTAATTCCCTCGTTAAACAATTGAATGAAGTTCTTCAGTCTCATGCTTAAATTAGGATTCTGGGCAGCAAAGTTTTCTAATTTTTTCCGGCATTCTTTCTTTTGATTCTCATTAGAGTAGCACTTACGAAAACAATTTGTTCTTTGATACCATTTGATTAGATAAAAAACACGTTTTGGCTGGCATTTCGCTTTCACATTAGCCAAGACACAATTAATCTCGTCAAAAGATATAGACTCATGGTTAATCCTATTTTTAATATCTTTCAATTTGTCTTTCTCAGTATGTATTTTTGGGAGTATTTGTTTTATTTTTTCATCGGGGAGAACATCCTTTACTAATAATTGGTTATGTTCAATCAAATTAGCCAAATGTTCCCAGATGGTCGCTTCTTTGCATTGTCGCTCTTGAGTAATTTGTTGAATACTCAACCCCCTCTTGAACAAATACAACGTTTTCTGTACTGAAAAATGCAGATGTTGTTTGCTTACTTTAATTATATAATTTTCGTGTTTCTGTAAATTAGTAATAGTAGTATTTGGAATAAGTGGGAATTTTTGGTCAAACCGTTGTAGTAAGTCCCGACGATATTTGTAACTATTGGCATTAGAAACATAAGCCAGCCACCCCTCCAAGCTTTCGATTGCTTTTTCTCTGCCGATTAACCCTTTGGAATAAAGGTTATGCCATTCTTTCGTTCGCTGATTGAATTTGCGGGTATTCTTTCTTCGAATAATCTTGTAATGAAAGAATAATCTCATCCCCAGAAAGATTATTCCTCTTTGTAGCCCCATAATCTTTGATTTTTCTGGATGCAGCTCTAGCCCAAGATGCTCTTTGAGAAAATGTCCAATAAACGTTTTGTATTCCAAGAGTACTTCTCTATTCTTGTTTAAAATTAAGAAATCATCAACGTACCGGATATAATATTCTGATTTTAATTGGTGTTTGACAAATTGATCTAATTCATTCAAATAGACATTAGCAAAAAACTGGCTGGTTAGATTGCCCAAAGGCATCCCTTTACCCAGCCTATCGGTGTGGTAATTGGATAATATCTCATCAATAAGCCATAACACTTGCGAATCAGCTATCCTTTTCTGAATTATTGAAAGTAAAATATCGTGGTCAACCGTTTCAAAATAATGTTTGA
>JBBSWE010000165.1:0-1009 GCA_038046445.1 Nanobdellota archaeon
AGGTCCAAATCAAAGGAGACGCTCCCAATCCCTTATCCTTGAACCTAGTGGCAAAGGATGAATATGGAAATATCGCTCAGGAAACTTTAACTAAAACTTTTGTGGAAGACGACTCTCCTCCGGAAGCGGTTTTCGGCACTTCCCGCGTTTATGAAAGTAAGTATTACATCACTGATTTCAATAAAGCCGGTAAAGTCCCGCAGAGAATTTATCTGAAAGTTAAGGAGCAGGGAGCGGGTATGGACGAGAACGGTATTCGCGCGGATTTGAAAGCAGTCGATGGAGATATTTTTGATGTTCCGGATAATTGCACTCTGGCTGCAGAAACGTTTGATTGTTATTGGGAAGTTTCTCCCAAATTTGATTCCAGCGGAGTAGCGCATATCGGGTTGTCTAAGTTTATGGACAAAGTGGGAAATATCGGCAAATCCGCGGGAGCAGATTTAGTGGTAGATATTAGTCCACCCACTATTAAAAAGCTAGAATTTTATGGTATATCTGAATCCGGTGAACATGATTATTTTCAAAGTAACGATCAGATTGAAATTAAAGCTCAGATTAATGAAGGTGCGGGAGTACGCATTTTAGTAAATTTAAATGGTTTGGTGATGGATGCCGCTACTAATTATCCCGAGAATGAGTATACTTTAGGATTGGGCGACGGCTGGGTAGCTTTAGATACGGAGAATGGATGCCAGCGTAGTACTAAAGGAGAGGAAGGAAACAAAACGGTTTGGAAGTGTACGGTAGGAACGGACGCTATTAAAAGTGGTCCAGAACATAACGTTCCGCTGCAAATAATGATTACGGATACGGCCGGAAATAATGTGGAAGAATGGCCGGAAGCTAAGAATGTAGTTTTAGCGTCGGGTAAAGGAAAGTATAAGTTTGAACTGTTAGGAAAAAGTGATGAAGCCAGTCCCGATTATTGGCAGGTGGCGAAAGGATATCCGCGATATAAAATGTTAGATTTTGTAGATTTAGATACCACTAAATTTGCTTATACCCG
>JBBSWE010000166.1:0-3415 GCA_038046445.1 Nanobdellota archaeon
CGCGATTCTCCAGGAACTGTTCATCTAGGTTAAACCTCTTCTAGAAGGAATATTTTGGGGTATATAAATGTAGGTGGTTCAAAAAAAAGAAAAAAGAAAGTAAAAATTAATACCCGGTGCTGTTGGTGGTATTAGTGTAGTTTCCACCGCCGCCAGAACTACTAGAACTTGAAGCGACAGACTTGCATATCCCATTACCATACTGGTTCTTATCCTGACAAGAAGTCCCGACAGGACAGCTTCCCACACTATTCTTGTAAGAAAATCCTAACCCTTCCTTATCACAGGCGTATTTATAGGAACCATAATCGTTACATTGAATTACTTCTTCACCGGGAGTACACGATTCAAAACAGCTGGTAGAATTTCCCCAGTCATACGTTTTAAATCCACAAACCAGCGATTTACCAAAATAATAATAATTCAATACATTAGCACAATTGGTTTCATGTTTCTGAATTATTCCAGTACAGCTGTTAATGGTAGTATTGGTTAAAATATTACCATTACAATACGAATCGCGAGGATTATCTTTACAACAGCCCACGTTTTCTATACAACTAGAACTATTGTATCCGCACCAGTCCTTATCGGACCAGCTTGTAGCAAGATAAGTACTACAATTTGTACTTTGATACTCTTTTTTGGCATAAAAGTAATCGCTTTCAGTAACACATTTAATTTTCCCCGTTGGACCGGCAGTACAAGTGGGAGCAGGAGTTACACAGGCACCATTCTGACAAGATAATCCGGTAGGACATTCTAAACCACCAGCGTATTTTTGGAAGTTACAATTGATTGTTCCACCACAACCATTATTTTTAATTCCACAATCTTTAACTCCACCAGCATAATCTTGATAAACACATTCTTTAGGAGTGCAAAACTTTACACAAGCCCCATCCACACAAGAACTTCCTTTTGGACAGGTAATAGGTACAAAAGCCGCAGTAGTCTTATCCCGGCAATGAGCTTCAATCACCGTAGTATTAGTTTTAGTTTTAGCCATACAATAATCCGTTTTCCCGAGCACAGAAGTTTTAGTAAAAGCAGAATCCTTATTATAACTCTTCACATTTTCAGCTTTGTTAGGAACATAAGTATTATCTGGATCGACACAAGCAGTAGCAACCGCCTGTCCAGAAGAACTGCCTTTGCCCCATACTAAGAGAACTGCTATGGCAGCGATGATCACCACGATAAATAAACCCAGATACAAATATTTATATTTGTTTGGAGGTTGAATATCAGATTTTACCTGTTTTTTACTTTTGGCCATTCATTTCACCTTCTTTTTAATTATTTAATCTCTCGATAAAAATAAACCTTTTACCGATAGATAGATAGATAGATAGATAGATAATATACATAAACCTTTGGTTTAACTGGAGAGTAAGAAAAAAGCTTAGAAAACAAATATAAACCCCCTAATCTTTCTTTTGATTATGAATTGGACCAAATTATTATACGTTCTGATTATCATTCTAATCTATGTACCTATGGTTTTCTTGGGAGCAAATGTCTTCTTTCCAAAATATACCGGGATGGATTCTTACTATCAACCTACTATAGATTGTTATGCTAAATATCCTACGCCTGCGATAGACAAAGCTACCTCAGTAGAAATTGCCGCCACCAATGATAAGCAGCAGAAATGTTATGAAGAAAATGTAGCGGCACAGAAAGAATGGGAAAAAGCCAAGAATGCTTATGATGGTTGGAAATATGTCTTCATCGCTTTGTTCAACCTGGCAATCTTGCTCCTGGCTTTATTTGTACCCTTTCAGGATTCCATCATCATGGGCTTGTTCATGGGCAGCATGATTGCTACTTTTGCCGCTACTATCGGCTATTTCGAAAGCAATAGTAAGATTGGTTTTGTGGTTTTGGTGATTACTTTCTTTGTCACTCTATTCTTCATCAACAGAAAGAAAGATAATTTTGTCAAGTGGAGTTAGATTGTTGGTACTGCCAACCAAATACTGCTTCTTTTTGGTTGTTGTTGCCATTACCAACAAGGTTGCTAATACCAACAGAAAGATTTAAATATCCCACTGAGGTTTATAGTACCAACATGGAAGAAGAGCTGTTAAAGAACATTAAAACTTTTTTAACTTCGGCAGAGTTAGTATATCAAAGCAAAGATTATACTTCTGCTGCAACTTTATACTTTAAAACCATATTTGTAGCTTTAGACCTTTTAATCTTCAGAAAACTCCGGATTACTCCAAAAGACCACACGGAAAGATTTAGGATTATGGAAAAACATTTTCCTGAAGAGTATAAAGAATTAGATAAGTTTTATCCGATTTATAGAAGTACATATTCTACTACCATCAACCAATATACCTGCGGAGAGATAAGAAATTATGTTACCCGAACCATTAAAAATTTTGGAATCAGTCAGTAAAAAATTTTACAAGGAGAATAAGAAAGAAGTATTAGATATCATTCTTTTCGGCTCAGTTTTGAAGGGAAAAGAAAAGCCAAAAGATATAGATATATTGTTGCTGTTTAAGGAGAAAAATAACTTAGATCTGATGCAAAAATTAAGAAAATCCTTAGAATTACTAGCAGATAAACCCATAGAAGTAACTGGAAAAACGTATTCCGAATTGTTTTCAGAAAGTTTTACTGCTAGAGAAGCTCTGCTTTCAGAGGGTTATAGTCTGATTAACAATGTAAGCCTTGCAAAAGGAATGGGATATCAACCGAGAGTTATGTTTAACTATAATCTAAAAGGAAAAAACAAGTCCGAAAGGATGCGTTTTTATTATAGCCTTTATGGAAGAGGAGTTCCAGGGATATTAAAAAAATTAAATTCTATCAAATATACTGACACTATAATCATCTGTCCGATTGAGCATCAGGAAGAGATGAGAAATTTCTTAGATAGCTGGAAGATAGAATTTAAAGATACGCCTATCCTCATACCCTCAAGAATGGTTTTGTGAAGTGGAGTTAGTTTTCTATCGAACTAGTGCGTGAGGATATTCTTCTGTCAAATCCTTTACCATACCATCTAGAACTCTTTTGGCATAGCCCCATTGAACCATACCTCTTTCTAAAACAACACTCGGTCTTGCTCCAAAAAAAGTAGCAATTGCACCAGGTTCATCTCGGTAGATGTGAAAAGGAGAAGTAGCTTTATTTCCTAACACTTCTTCAAACACTTCGACGCGATTAGGTTTAAAAGATTCAGCCACATCCGCTGCGGTTAAAGAGGCAATCGAAACTAAATCCCCGTCAACTTTTCTACTTACTTTCAAAAAAGCAGAAGCAACCTTTTCTTCAATTAAATAAATCGGCATAGTACCATAAACACGAATTCCAAAACGAATCCCGTCATATCGTTCAATTTTATCAACCATATATATTAAAATAAACCAGGAGTATTTAAACATTTTTAAAATAG
>JBBSWE010000167.1:0-4271 GCA_038046445.1 Nanobdellota archaeon
GCTGAAATTTCAAAACCAAGAAGAATACAAGGCGCTTTTGTAAGTGATAATGAACGGTGGAAATGGGTAATTCTAACCTTTGAGAGATATTTGCTTCACTATCTTCCTTCTCCGCCAGGTGGTTGAGAATTTTACGGCTAGTTTCGCTGGTAATGGTTTCGGCCAGCTTTTTGGTCTGGATATCGTTCAGATCCACTAAAAGGAAGTTGTTCTTGCTCATCTTCCTTAAGTAAAATATCCATATTTAAATAGCTGTTGATGAGTTTGAAAGGAGTTGAAGTTAAACTGTTGTTCTTCACTCCCATAAAACTTATATATCCAAATATACTTACCATGCTTATGATCACTCAAGGGATGGTAGGCGAGGTGGAAACGGCCATGCTGCGAGCTTTTGGCCGTACTAATAGCAAGATTGTTCCCATGGCTCAAAGAGAGAAAAATTTTCTGAGTTCGGCCAGCTACAAGGAAGAGTTTGTGAAGGAGTTTATGAATCAGGTTCAAGACCGAAAACCTCATTTAGAATTAGAAATTGAGAAGGGAGGCTATCGGGACGTTTCTCGTTTAGCAGTAAATGTGCATAGATTAGTAGAATCTAAAGTAAGAAATGGTCTCACTCAGCGTCTGCTTACGGATAAGGGTGTAGATGAAACTACTATGCTGCGTCTGGTGAGAGAAGTTAAAACAGAAATGCGTAATTTGTTCTACGAGAACTACTTTGGTGGTTAATCTCGCTTAACTGCATGATTTTATATCCTAACTCCTACTCATGAAAGCTGTTTTTGTGATTGCCCATCGGGGTTATCAAGATTTAGAGTATGCTATTCCTAAGAAGATTCTAGAAGAAGCGGGAATAGAAGTGGTAACTGCTTCTAAATCCGGTGGCACTTGTGTGGGAAAGTTAGGGGGAATGGTTAAGGAAAGTATTTCTTTGGCCGATATTAAGGTTGATCAATATGTAGCAGTAGTGTTTATTGGCGGTCCGGGTGCAGTTTCTTATCAACAGGATTCAGAAGCGCATAAGTTGGCTCAAGAAGCCTTATCCAATCATAAATGGTTAGCGGCCATCTGTATCGCTCCTACTATTCTGGCTTATTCGGGAGTATTGAAAGGGAAAAAAGCTACAGTGTGGAACACGGACGTACGTCAAGAAGAGGTTCTTCGAACTAACGGAGCCAAGTATACAGGAGAGAAAGTCACCGTGGACGGAAAAATCATTACCGCTAATGGACCGGAAGCAGCAGAAGAGTTTGGGAAAACTTTAGTAAAATTGATTAAATGGTAACCCCATAATTTCTTTTTTAGGTTAATCTACAATAATCTTTATCAGTTCTTAACTAAGAAACAGGTATAGAACGATAAACAGCAATTTCTGCTCCTAAGTGAGCAGAATTAATGGCATAAAGCTGGCGGCGCTGTCTTCTGGTGACGTCGTCTCCGTCTTCCCGTAGCATATCGATGGAATCTTCTGTCTCTGGACACCAGGATGGATCAAGATCTAAAGTTCTTTTTATGAAATATGAAACGACATCCTTATACTCATCCTGTTTGGGCTTTTCTTCCGTTTCTACCGGCTGATAAGCTTCTTGGGTATAGGGGTCTGCTAATAAGCTTGAAGTGAGGTAACCTTCCTCATCATCTAGACTAGAAAGAAGATTACTAGTATCTATTCCAGTATAAGTTAAAATTCGTTCTAAATGAGTAGAATCGGTAAGAAGTAAGCCTTCATAAAGTTTATCACTTTCAGCAGAAGAATCATCTCTGACATAATCATCTATGTATAATGAACCAGAAACATCTTCTTCGCTAGAAGGGGAGCCTTCCTCCGCATCATCTATCAACTCTTTCTCTACTGAAAAAACAACCATATATATTAAATTTGCACCTCTTTGTAACGTTTAGAAGAATAACCTTATTTATATATATTTCTTTTTTAAACGTTTATCGTCGGAGAATTTTTTAAAATTTACAACTTTTTTTCCTGAAAATTAAAATATTTAGTTATAGATGATGATTTGTGATTCCTTTTCAAGAAAAACTTTCTTCAATAATATTCTAATTATCAGCTTTCTTTTAGACGATAATTTTCGCTCGCGTTTCTTCTTTGCTATTAATTAAGGCAAAGAAGTAGTAGGTAAGTTGTAACGTTTCAATCCTGTGTTCAAAATAGCTAGAATCATTTGATCGTAAGTCATTCCGGCAGCATAACAAGCTTTTGGGAAACGGGAGTTCTCTTTTGGATCTGGAATTAGTCCTGGAATCGCGTTAACTTCAAAAACATTTGGAATACCTTTTTCGTCCAAGCGTAAATCTATCCGACAGAAATCCAAACATTCTAAGGCTCGATAAGTCTTTAAAGAAACATTTCTAATCTTCTCTTCCAAGGTAGAATCAACTTCGGCTGGACAAATAACCTTAATTATATCTTTCCCTGGGGAATCATAGTCCCATTTAACTTCAAAAGAATCGTAGCGATTAATGCCCGGTGGTAAGCCGTTAAAATCTATTTCTACGATGGGAAGAACAAGAGGACTTTCATTTCCTAAGATAGATACGGTAAATTCCCTCCCTTCTAAAAATTCTTCAATAAGCACCGGTTGATGATACCTATCAATGATGCGAGCAATTTGCCTTTTAAGCTGTTCGCCATTGGTAACTTTGGAATCGTTGGTGATACCTACACTAGAACCTTCTCCGTTTGGTTTTACCATCAAGGGATATTTTAAATTATTTCTGAAGGGCTCTTCTTTGGTGCGTACTAACCGGAAAGCAGGAGTAGGGATATCATAAGCCCTGAGCAGCATTTTGGTGGTATGTTTGTTTAGAACGTTAGCTTGAACTTTTACTCCCGAGCCGCTGAAAGGTATCCTTAAAGATTCCAATAAAGCTGGGGTATGCGATTCTCGGCTCTCTCCATACATTCCTTCAGCAATGTTAAATACAAAATCCGGACGATGTTTAATTAAACGATAGGGTGCATCGTCGTCCGCTTCGATTAAAATAACTTCGTGACCGGCAGAAGCGATAGCATCTCTAATCGTGTGAATGGTCTTAATATCATCAAATTCAGCGAACTGCTCTCCGGGTTCTAACTGATCGACCGGTTTGGCGTTATAAGTTAATCCAATTCTCATTGTTTTAGTTTAAAATTTCCTTTTTCTTATTTTGAGAAAGCTGGTTATATTTAAAAGTATCCTTAATACTATATAGTGGTTTCTTTTCTCTAGCCCAACCACAACCATTTTAAAGGCAAAAGTATTCTCTCCTTAAAAAAGAGGTAGTATGTGCATAGCTTCTTCGAACTATGCACATCCAAAAGGTAAAGAATGTTATTTGGTTCAGAGGTGTTGTGTATTGGTTCGGCTACATTGGACACGTTTCTAAAAGTAGAACGATCCTTAGCTAAAATTAAGTTAGGAGATAAGGTCTTAGTGAGCTCTTTGGAAAAACATTCTGGGGGAGGAGCGACTAATGCAGCCGTGGCTTTGACCAAATTCGGATTGAAAGCGAGAATTCTAACTAAACTGGGTCGGGATCATGATGGAGAATTCATTCAGAAAGAATTGTGCCAGCATCGAGTAGAGAATATCTGCTTACATCACAGTCATCGGCGTACCGATAGCGCTAGTATTATCGATTATAGTAGGGACAAAGATCGGATTATTTATGTTCATAAAGGAGCTTCCGAAGATTTGAAGGAAAGTGATTTTAAGGTAGCGGACCTAAAAAGTAAGTGGATTTATCTGGCTACTTTAACCGGAAAATCCTGGAAAACAGCCGAAAGAATAGTTCATTTAGCTTGGGAGAAGCATACACCAATACTCTTCAATCCCTCCTTGTACCTGGCCCAAAAGGGGAAAACTTACCTCAAACCAGTGTTAGGGGTGAGCTTTATTCTGGTTTTGAACCGGGAAGAAGCTTTAGCTTTATTGGGTAGAAAAAAGGGTCAACCGCAAAAACTGTTGCGAGCTTTGCAGAAGTTAGGACCAGAGATGGTAATTATAACGGATGGACCGCGACGCTTATACGCTCGGCATAGCCAAGAAATCTTTTCTTTACAACCGCCTCAAGTGCGAATAGTGCATACGGCCGGAGCCGGTGATGCTTTCACCGCTGCTTTTTTGGGAGCGTACATTAAGAATTATTCTTTTGAAGATTGTTTACGTTTAGGACAGGCGAATGCTTGTTCGGTAATTCAAGCTAAAGGAGTTAAACATAAGTTGCTTACAGAAAGGGAAGCGTGGGATTTAGTTAATAAATATAAAATTAAAGTA
>JBBSWE010000168.1:0-6628 GCA_038046445.1 Nanobdellota archaeon
ATCTCCTAGCTAGTTCAGTAAACTGATCAACAAGAGTTTTCTTTCCGTCTACTGCGCTCTTTAAAACAGGATTTGAAGAATAAGCTTCGATTATCCGTACCTGTAATTCTAATCTTTCGGCATAACTATTCATCGGAAGAGGAAGATGATCATCTTCATCTGGACGAATACGCTTAAATTGTAGTTTCCAGTAAAAAGATAATGAATTTCCACCCGGACAAGATATTATGTCCTTGATGATTCCTGGCTCTTTTTGCTGACAAAATTGGTGAAAGCGAGACTCTAAATCATCCACTGCTTTAAGTCCGGCATATAAACGTACGGTAGGATCGCCCATGTTTTAGCTCAAATTAGATACCATATATAAATATTACTATTTAAAAATAATAACAAAATGTGCCTTTTACCCCAACAAAATTTATAAACCTACACCCTAAAATAGTACTAAAGTAAATAAAAGGTGGTTAAATATGACAATTGTTAAGATAAACATTCATAAGATGAATGCAGAAAGAAACTTAGAGTCCGCCGGCGGACAGATTAAGATCAACAACAATGTTTCTATTAAAAATGTAGAAGATTTGGCCTTTGAAGTGGAAGGAAAAACCGGTTTAAAGTTTACTTTCTCCTTCATCTGCAATTATGAGCCAGATTTAGGTAAGATTGAAGTGGAAGGACAAATTTTGTTTGTGGATGTAAAATCTAAGATTGACGAAGTAAAAAAAGGTTGGGAAAAGGACAAGAGAATTCCGATGGACGTGATGGAGCAGGTTATTAACGCCGCTTTACATAAAGGAAATATTCAAGCCATAAAAGTAAGTGAAGAAGTAAATCTACCTAGTCCCTTACCTTTACCGAAAGTTAGAACCAGCCCAGAAGCTCCGGCAGCTAAGAAGAAGTAATTTTTATTTATCTTTTATTTGCACAATTCTTTTATACTTTAATGACTATCTCCTAAGTATGTTTTCCTCTCCAAATGAATTTAAGTCTTACGTCAATCGATATTATGATGAAGGCACCTGGTTAAAATTTGTAAGAGAATTTAGAAAATCCTTGCTTGGAATACCTTTAGAACATTTAGTCAGAGAATTTCATTGTCAAGGATTAGAACATCGCACGAGTTTCTTTTCAGAGGAGTTGATTAGAGCATTTGATAGATATCTTCTTCCGAGATTACAAGAAAATGATGCTCAAGGCAATCCTACCCGAATTCTTTCCTTACCTTGTTCAAGCGGACAAGAAGTGTATAGTCTAGCTACTTTGGCTTGGGATCAGGGATTTAGAGACTTTATAGTGGAAGGAAGAGATGTTTCCGAAAATTTGATTAACAAAGCTAGAAGTGGAGAATATTGGATGAAACCAAATAAAGATAAGTTAGAACCATTTATTGAAAAAGGTTATTTTTGGGCTCGAAAAAAGGGACGTAAGCACAACTATCTTTCAGATTTAGAAATTAGTCCGAGTATTGTCCAAAGATGCAATTTTGAAGTACAAGACATTCTTCTAGATGTGATTTCAACTGAATATGATGCTATTCTTTGTTTTAATTTATTCATGCATCTCAGCTCAGAAGGAAGAGAAGTAGCTCTTTCTAATCTAACTACTAATCTTCGTTCCGGAGACTTACTCTTTCTAGGAGAATCTTACCAAGTAAATCGAGGGTATCAACAAGGGTGGAACCTAGAAAGAGATAGAATGAGTGATTACAATCAATTTGTAGGAGAGTTAGAAAAGAGAGACGAAGGAGAGTTTAGGAAGATGGGAGAATCTAATGTTTATCGTCGGGTTTAAATTTAATCAAAGGCACTATCATTTCATCTTTACTTAATCCACCATGATTCCCTAAATGTATCCTTACCTTTTCTTCCTTTTCTACATATTTAAAGACATAATTCTTTTTCAAGATAAGAATATAATCTCCTAATCGGCTCAATAATTTTGGATGGGTCTTTCCTAAACCAAAATATCCTTTTTGGATTAATTGTTTAGAAGGATATAAAGTACAATACTTGTTTAGCTTAGACTTAACATATTTTTCAAAATCTTTCTTTTTATTCGAATTGACGTAACAGAATAATGCTCGCGGCTCTCCAGCAGGGGATCTTTTTAAACAATCTACTATCTCTGAATAGTTATTGAGTATGATATGATGTTCCCGGGAAGTATTAATGTGCCCATGATCAGCAGTTATTAACACCAAAGTATCTTCTCTCTTAAAATTGGAGAAGAATTTTCCTAAAGAACGGTCTAAATCCCGTAAGTGTTTTTGGGTCTTAGAACCGTCCTTCCCGAAGTGATGCGAATAGGAATCCAAATCTCCCCAATATGCATAAATAAACTTTTTATGATTAACGTGGTTAAGATTGTTTTTTCGATGATACTTAATCGCCAAAGGTATTTTATTCAGAAGGCCGTTGAAGTTTCTGATTCTCCACTTGACGGCTTTAGAAGTATAGGCGTTAGTAAAAGGAGTATCAATTATTTTTTGGTGTTGGATGAAATGTTTTTCTCTATTAATGGTGTCCAGCAAAGAAGAAGGATACTCTATCTTTCCACGAGGAATCTGTTTCCCGTTTATGTCAGCATTGCGTAAAACCGTACCAATATCTTTGATTTCATCCAAATACATATCCCAGGCTGCCAATCCATGTTCCTGCGGAGGTTTACCGGTAAAAAAAGTAGTGATAGCAGAAGTAGTAGTAGAAGGAAAAACCGAAGTAAAATTCTGCTGAAAGTGATTGGCTAGAAAACTATTCTTATTTCTCTTTTTTAATTTAGCCAGATGATCTGTTCCCATCCCATCGATCACCAAAAGAACCAGATTCTTCTTGGATTTGATCTCTACGGTCAGTTTAGGAAGTGGATTGTAAGGACTTTTACCACCGCAGCCACGAATAACCGAACTCATTAAGTTGACCAGACTATTCTTCTTGTAGTTAGGAAGCATAAAAGAAGTAAATCCTAACGGTTTTTATAGTTATCTCCTTTTGTATCCAAAAATTTTATCATACTTTTGATGGTCAACAATATTCAAGACGAAATCGATAATCTCTAATTCATCTGATTGAATGGTATAAATCAAACGCCAATAATCTGAAAGTTCAATCCGCCAAAGATTAGTAATACCATATTTTTTGAGATAGTAATCAGGGATCAGACTTTTCTGAACTTGTTCCCCGGCAAAAGGATTTTCTTTAAGCCATCCTTTAACTCTTTCAACAGAACGAAAGATGGATTGATGCACCGAAGAAGAAATTCCTCTTTGAAGTTCATCACCAACGATACGATTCAAAGCGTTGTACTCTTCGGTGGCTTCTTCGGAAAGAACAATTTTTATTTTTCTTCCCTTAAAGATCATAATTCTGTTCCTCTTTTGATCGCATTCAATAATTTAGGATTATCGCTATGCATCCAAAGAATTCCCTTGTGTCCGTCAACAATTAATCCTCTTTGTTCAAAATATTCTAAAATAACATTTAAGGTTTGGTGCATGATTTGGGTAGGCAATCTATTTTTTAACTCTTCTCTACTGATAGTTAATTCCGCTTCTTTGAGCACTTTTTCTACCATCAGCATGGTCTTCAGGTTCGGATAATGAAGTATTTCTTGTTCCATTTTATATAAATATATACTATAAAGGGTATAAGTATATATAAATGTTTGGGTGTTTTTGAGAAGATGTTAAGTAAAACTACTTGAGAAAAAAGTCTCACTTATTCTGTATTACCATAACTTTTATATAGCTCCCATCTCTCTGAACATTACCGAGATTGGGGTGGAAATATGGCTGACGAGCCGCGAGAAATTAAATTAAAAGTGATGGAAGCAGTACAGGACGATGTAAATAAAGGCATCGTTAAAGTAGATTCTAGTTTTATGCGCCAGCTTAGTGTCAATCCCGGTGATGTAGTAGAAATAAAGGGTGAAAGAACTACGGCGGCAGTGGTCGATCGCGCCTATCCGGGAGATATCGGTTTAAATATCATCAGAATGGATGGGAATACTAGAAGAAATGCTAAAACTTCTATCGGTGAAATTGTTTATGTCAAGAAAGCGGAAGTGAAGCCAGCTAAAAAAGTAGTGATTGCTCCGGCTAATAAAGGAATAGTAGTTAATGCTCCTCCTTTATTCTTCAAACAAGGATTGTTAGGTAAAGCGTTAGTGAAAGGAGATTTAGTGGCTTTAAGAAAAGCAAGAAGAACCTTTAGAGTAGTAGGACAACCGGGAAGAGTAGACGATTTATTTTCGATGTTAGAAAATCAATTCCCTGGATTTGGTTTTGGGGATTTAAAATTCTTTGTAGTAGATACCTTGCCCAAGAAAGAAACTGTGGTGATCACAGAAGAAACCGAGATTGAAATCAATCCTAATGCCCAAGAGGTAGTAGAAGAAGAGGAAGCGGGCAGTTTAGGCATCAATTATGAAGATATCGGTGGATTGCATGAAGAGATCCGTAAAATCCAAGAGATGGTAGAGCTTCCTTTGAAGCATCCGGAAATCTTTGAAAAGTTAGGTATTGAAGCACCGAAAGGACTATTGTTACACGGTCCTCCCGGTACCGGTAAGACTCTGTTAGCTAAAGCCGTCGCTTCGGAAACAAATTCTCATTTCATTTTAATCAACGGACCGGAAATCATGGGTAAATTTTACGGACAGTCGGAAGAAAATCTACGTAAGAAATTCGAAGAAGCGGAACAGAATGCTCCTTCCATTATTTTCTTTGACGAGATTGATGCCATTGCTGTAAAAAGAGAAGAAACTCGCGGAGATGTAGAAAGAAGAGTCGTAGCGCAATTATTAGGATTAATGGACGGAATGAAAAGCCGTGGTAAGGTAATTGTGATTGCCGCTACTAATATGCCTAACCTTATTGATCCGGCGCTAAGACGGCCGGGAAGATTCGATCGAGAAGTGGAGATTGGAGTCCCGAGCAAGGAAGGTCGGTTGGAGATTCTGAAGATTCACACCAGAAATATGCCTCTGGAGGGAAGCTTGTACGGCGACATTGTAGCAAAATATATTCCTCTTATTACTGAACAGAAAAGTAAGTCTCTTGAACAGGATATAAAAGATAAGGAACAAGAAATTGAATTGTGTAACGATAAGATTAATAAAACAAGAGTAGAGATACATAATAATTCTGAAGAAATTATTTCCTTTAAACATAAGATAGAAGCTAAGAAAAAAGAAGTATTGGATAAGAAACAACAATTAAAGGTGTTTATAGAAGATTCTAATAAATCTATAAACGAGAAAATGTTAAAATTAGAAGAGATAGTTAATAGACAGAAAGAAGAAGTAAATCTTATAGAAGAGCAAATAAAAAAAATCAGAAGAGAAATAGAAGAATTAGAGAATAGTAAGAACAATGGAGACCAGAGTTTTTTCTCAAAGATAGTAGAATTAATCAAAGGCAAAAATACTGAAATCCAAAAGTTAGATGCGGAAATTAAACTTAAAAAGGATAAAGCTTTATCTCTTAGAAAAGATCACGAGCAGGAATTGGAACAAGAAAAGAAAAGGATAGCTTATGATAAGAAAAGTATTGATTATCAAATATCTACCCGAGAATCTGAGATAATTAATACCCAAGAAGGATTGGAATCTATCGAGAGCCAAATAACACTAAAAGAAAAACAGATAGAAGAACATCAGAAAAAGATTATATTTGTAGAAGAATTAATCTTAAAGAATAAGCAAGAAATACCAAAGTTACAAAAATTATCTCAAGAGATTTCTGAGAATAAATCAAAATTAACATTATTAGCAGAAGAGATTATCTCCGAAATTTCAAGGCTAGATTTAGTTAACGAATCGTTATCCTTAAACGATCCTAGACGTTTAGTTAATGAGAACAAGAACAGCGAATTGTACGAACAACTAAGAGAGATTAACTTATTAGATCTTATTGCTCAGAAAGCTAAACAAGACAGAGATAGTATTAATCGTGATCTGGAGCAGGTAGCTAAAGTTACGCATGGTTTTGTCGGAGCGGACCTGAATGCATTGGCTAAAGAAACAGCCATGATTGTATTAAGAAAAGTTCTTCCAGATCTTAAGGGAGAAAAAGATGATCAACCGCTTTCAAAAGAAACCTTAGAAAAGATGATTATTAAGTTAAAAGATTTCCAAGAAGCTCTTAAAACCGTTCGCCCCAGTGCCATGCGCGAAGTGTTTGTAGAAAAGCCCGACGTGAGTTGGAATGATGTGGGCGGATTGGAAGAAGTAAAACAAAAAATCAAAGAAGCAGTAGAATGGCCTTTAAAGAATCCGGAAATGTTTAAACGCATGGGCATTCGACCTCCACGAGGAATCTTATTATATGGTCCTCCCGGTACGGGAAAGACCATGCTGGCGAAAGCCGTAGCCAAAGAATCTGAAGCTAATTTTATTTTAGTCAATGGACCAAGTTTATTAAGCAAATGGGTCGGTGAGAGCGAAAAAGCAGTAAGAGAAATCTTTAGAAAATCGCGTCAGTCTGCTCCCACTATTTTATTCTTCGATGAAATTGATGCCATGTTCTCCCGCCGCGGAGCCAGTGAAAGTGAAGGAGGAAGAGTGGGAGATAAATTAGTAAATCAAATGCTGACAGAAATGGATGGATTAGAATCATTAAATGATGTTTTAG
>JBBSWE010000169.1:0-3122 GCA_038046445.1 Nanobdellota archaeon
AATAATTTTCCAAGTGCTCCATCAGAAAGGGTTCGATACTTTATATACAATAAAACATTGTCCCAAAAAATATCACCATGAACCAATCCAGTTGGAAGCTGGGGAGACAAACCTCGGCGAATATAGTCAGATTTTTCTCTGAGCCATTTACTATAGTCGGATTGGGGAAATTTAGAAAACACTTGTGAAAATGAATCTATTCCATAGGGAAAGCACTTAGGAAGATATTCAGGTGGGGGTATTTGGTGCAATTTTCCGATCAATGCTCCTAATTTAAAAAGCATATTATAATTAATATCTCCACAAACATTTCCAGCAAGGTATTCCTTTAAGATAACTGGTTTCTCTTTGTAATTAATTACTAATTCTCCGCTTGTCGATTTGATAATTCTGTTTGTAGGAAACCCTTTTTGAGTTAAATAGCACAATAATTTTGCTAAACGATGTACTTGATCAAAGCTTTTCTCATTACAAATAGAAAGAATAAAATTATTATTACCCTTTTTTACAATAAAACTAGAATTCTCAGCTCCACCTTCCATTAATTCAAAATTAGAGATGTTATTTATACCAAAAGTATCCATTAAAGCTTGAATTTCTAAAGAGTCAAGTTGTATATAATCAGCCATGGCGTAAAATGTGATATACTTTTTCTTGTGCATGATAAAATCTTTTATAACTATCTTTAGAATCACGACCTGTAACTCCAAAAGCGATTAACCAATCGTGGAGAATATGCTTTCTTGATTGAGGATCGGCTCGGAATTCACAGAAGGCGTTAACCTGATTTAAATGCTCTATAGCCCGACCAAGATTATCTACATCAAAACCCTCCTGATAATACACTGTTCCAAAGCAAGTAGAATTGTTTCGTTTAATTGATAATTGTGGTTCCAGCCCTAAACTTAAACACAGATGCTGTTCTCTTAAATTTACACTTGTAGTAATTTCACAAGATTCAGAAATTAACCCACCACCTGGACGAGATCCAACTTCTAAAACCTTAAGGTCATTATTGTCATAACGCATTTCAAGATGATATACAGAATCGTTTATTCCTAAGGTCCCGACCGCTCTTTTAGCTATGTCTTCTATTCTTTGTAAGTCTCTTGTTACAAAATCAGATAAAGGAGGAGTAACATATTTATTTTCTAAAAATAGTCCGGAACGAACCATATCTATTTTTTCTGAAACCATTACTGCCACCACGGAAGAATTAGCTACGTAACCGTCTACTGCCAATTCTACGGGAATGCCAAACCTATCTATATAACGTTCAACTATAAATGGTGGTTCTACAATTGGAAGATACCCTGCTTTTTTTGCTCCTTCTCGGCATAACTCCTCAAATTTAATTAAAGCCAGTTCAACTGTTTCGTTAGAATGAACGTGCAAAACACCTGCAGAAGCTGCTCCTAGCGCCGGTTTTAAAACATAATCCCTTCCACATAACCCTAAATGAGAAACTTTTTTTTCAAGTTCACTTTTTGTTGACCAAAATCCAAATTCAGCAGTGGGAATTTGATGTTCAAAAAAAGTTTTTTTCATTTCTCTTTTATCTCTACATTTAAGAGCAATTTCTTTACTTAGGGGCCTTCTTTTTAATTGAAGATAATTAACACAATCACTTAAGTTTAATACATGCATCTCATCGTAAGTTACGGCTGAGTCAAAGATTTCTCCAGTTAAACATCCTAAATCCTTTTCAAGATTATCCCAACTAACTTCGACCGTTCTAAAAGGATAATCCACCAAGTATGTTTCTCCCGGAAACTTAAGAATAGTAAATTCTATCCCTCCATTAATGGTTGCTTCCTGAAGAAAACATTGTTTTCTTTGTCCAGGAGATGTCCCAAAACAAAGAACTTTTTTATTTTTAAATTGTAGGTTCATTTTTATCACAGCAGGGATCTTCTCTTTTTAAAGCTTGATAAATATCTAAACCCTCATTAATCCCAGTAGAAAAGGCAATTCCTCGGCATCCAATACAATCAGGGACGTATTCACAAGTTCCACACTTCCCGCCTAAATGTTTTTCAATATTTCTAACCATTTGAAATAATGGTGTTCTTAAAATTTCTTTAATGGAAATTTCTTTAACATTAAATAATTCAACATCAACATCTGCGCAGGGTCTAATATATCCTTTGGAAGTCAAATATACACTATACATATGCTGTAAACATCCATTACCCGTTAAAGGAGTATGAACTAACCAAGTATAACCATATTTTTGCTTATCAATTCCAAGCAATCTTCTCTTAACAGCATTTAGTTGTACTGAAGTAGGACTTGAATGGGATAATTCTGTTAGAGCTCTTCCCCTGGGGACTAACGCTTCTTGATTAGGATAAATATTGTGTTTTCTACAAAATTCCCAAATTTCTGGTGTTTCATCTAATGTAAGGGTAGTAGTAACAAATGAAGCACCTAATCTCAACCTTGAAGTACTTCCATTGGCAAAACCAACTTTCATTAAATTATCCAGACCTTCCTGAATTTTACGATAAGTACCTTTTTTACTTGCTAACAAATCTTGTATCTCCTCATTTAGCGAATCGAGTTTAGTCATAACCGAAGCATTTTCATGGTATAAAAAGCTAGCCAAGTCATAATCCATAGTCACAGTATTAGTAAAGACTACTGGAACTAACGCTAATCCATTAATATATCGTACCAATTCCTTGAAATAAGGATAAATTGTTGGTTCTCCCCCACCGATAACTACCACTGATTCTGCTCCTAATTCTTTAACTTGAGAGATAACATTTTTTATCACACTTAAAGATATTTCTCCCGGAGGAGGAGTTCCACTTATTCCGTTACAATATCTGCATCTAATATTACATAAAATGCTAGTTAAATACAATCTTTTGTTACTCTTTCAGAGCTTACGCCGTAAATATTTTTAATGCTATTGCCTTCGTTAAATCTGAAAACGGAGACGAAAACTAACTCAATTGCTCTGCAACTTAATTCTAACATTAATTTAACGGTTCGCTGTCGCTCTCCCAAATTTTTTTAATGAATCGAAACGAGGGGGGAATCGGGTTAAACGTATTCAATGGTATGTGCATAGCTGATTTTTCTTAACAACCTATATTCTACAGTATAGAAATCTT
>JBBSWE010000170.1:0-12717 GCA_038046445.1 Nanobdellota archaeon
CTTTCTTCAACATAGCAGCCTTATCTGTTTTCTCCCATGTGAAGTCAGGGTCGTCTCGACCAAAATGGCCATAGGCAGCAGTCTTTTGATAAATTGGTCGGCGTAAATTCAAACTTTCAATAATTCCTTTTGGAGTTAATTTGAAATGCTTCCGTACCAATTCGGAAATATTCTCTTCCGGAACTTTGTTAGTACTAAACGTATCTACCAATACCGAAACCGGTTCAGCTACTCCGATAGCATAAGCTAATTGTACTTCACATTTATCTGCTAAACCTGCAGCGACAATATTCTTAGCTACATATCTGCACATGTAAGCAGCAGAGCGGTCAACTTTACTGGGATCCTTGCCAGAGAAAGCTCCTCCTCCATGTCTTCCCATTCCACCGTAAGTATCGACGATAATTTTTCTTCCCGTAACTCCCGCATCTCCCACTGGTCCACCGATAACAAATCTTCCGGTGGGGTTGACAAAGTATTTAGTATTCTCGTCAATCCATTCATGGCAGATAGGTTTAATGACCTTTTCAATCACATCTCTTCTAATGGTTTCTAAATCTACATCAGGATGATGCTGAGTAGAAATAACAATAGCGTCAGCTCTTTTGGGCTTTCCATTTTCGTACTCGATAGTTACTTGAGACTTTCCGTCCGGACGTAAGTACCAGATTTCTCCTCTTTTTCTGGCGGAAGCTAATCTTAAAGTCAGCTTGTGAGCTAGAACAATGGGCAAAGGCATCAATTCAGGAGTTTCGTTGCTGGCATAGCCAAACATCAATCCCTGATCTCCTGCTCCTTGCTCTTTATATAATCCTTCTCCTTCAGTCACTCCTTGAGAAATATCTGGAGATTGTTCGGAGATAGCTACTAATACGCCACAGGTGCTTCCTTCAAAACCAAATTCCGGTTTATCGTACCCGATCTTTAAGATGGTATCTCTAACTACTTTTTGGATATCCACGTAAGTCTTAGTGGTAACTTCTCCTGCTACTACCACAAAACCAGTTTTAGTTAGACATTCGATGGCAACCCTAGAATTCGGATCATCTTTAATCATGGCATCTAAGATACCATCGCTAATTTGGTCGCACATTTTATCCGGGTGACCTTCAGTTACACATTCTGATGTAAACAAATAATTTCCTTTCATTTTTATTCCTCCTTTATTTTACTGCATTTTAGAAGCCATATACTGCTTTGTACGCAGGCGGTTTTTCTTCAGTGATCCTTTTTCCAACCGCGGGGAAGTAAGCAGCGTAACGGGGATCAGTCTTTAGCGATTGGTATGCCCTTTCAATTCGTTCTTTTGGTTCTCCAGGGGATAATTCTCCTAAAGTTGTTTCTACCATTCCGATCACAAAGTCGATTTGTGTGGTTCCAGACAAACCCCGAAAGACTCCTCCGGCGGTTCTTCCATCTACCTCTTCTCTTTCTAGTCTATCCCTAATTTCGGACTGATCTAACAACTTAACTAATGGATCTTCCATAATCTTTCCTCCTCCAGTAAAGTTCATTCCTTAAATTGATTATTTATAAAGTCTCTTGAAAGTAATATTCCAATAGGAATATTCGGAGAGAAGATTTATTAACCTGTAACAATTATTAAGTTAAAATGGCTTTTCGACCCTTGGAAGAAATAAAAAGATTAAGAAGAATTGCTGACGTTAACCAGAAAGAGCTCGCTTCTAAAGCCGGAGTATCGCAAAGTTTAATTGCTAAAATTGAATCCGGCAAGGTAGAACCTACTTATAACAATGCGCGACGTATTTTCGAAGCTCTTGATCAGCTACAGCAGAAGAAAGAAGTTAAAGCGAAAGAAGTGATGAATACCAAAGTAATTTTTGCCAAAGATAATGACTTGATTTTGAAAATCACTAAAACCATGAAAACAAAAGGAGTTTCGCAAATTCCAGTGTTAAGAAAGGGAAAAGTATGTGGATTGATTTCTGAATCTTTGATCTTAAAAGAAGTGTTGGAACATCCAGAAGAAGTTAATCGAGCTAAAGTTGGGGATCTGATGGAAGAAGCTCCACCGATTGTTTCTCCCGAAGCGGGATTGAAGATGTTATTGGAGTTACTTAAGGATTATCCGGTGGTTTTAGTAGCGGAGAAAGGAGATATTAAAGGAATCATCTCTAAGGCAGATCTGTTGGGAAGAATCTAAAGTTTTATAAAATAGCTTCTACAGAATATAGATATGGCCCAATTGAAGTTTGCTACTTTAGCTTTTGAAGTAAAAAAAGAAGAGTTTGTCGTAAAGCTGCTTAATCTCTTTGTTACCAAAATTCCTTTAGCCGAACTGAAAGAGATCGGAGCATTCAAATTAAAAGATGCCCACACTTTAGAATTCAGCGAAAAGAATCAGAAGCGGGCAGAATTAAAGTTCTCCTCTATTCTGGCCAAGTCTATGAATACTTTAACCAATTCCATCAACGGAAATAAAGCCATTTACATTCATCAAAACTCTGGCATTCCTTTAATGGGAAGTGTAGAGTTTGGTATCGTTTACAGAAATACTTCTCTGATTGAAATCAAGCCTATTACTTCCTGCAATCTTACTTGCATCTATTGCTCGGTAGGCGAAGGAAAGGGTTCCAATAAAGTAGATTTTGTAGTAGAGAAAGATTATTTAGTAGAAGAATTGCAGAAATTGCTCGATTTTGTCAAAGAACCGGTAGAAGTGCACATCGGAGTGCAAGGAGAACCTTTTTTGTATGCTGATCTGCTTCCATTGATTAAAGAACTGAATGCTAACAAGCAGATTACCATTGTTTCCATGGATACCAATTTTACTTTAGTTACTAAAGCTCAGATTGAAGAGCTGGCTAAATGCAAGAAATTGCGGTTGAACATCTCTTTGGATACTTTGAATCCGGAATTAGCTAATAAAATGTCCGGTACCGCTTATAATCTAAAGTATGTCTTAGAGATGATTCGTTATGCTACTACCCAAAAAATTAAAATTTTGATTGCTCCCGTACTCGTTCCCGGATATAATGAGAAGGATATGGAAGACGTAGTTATGTTTGTAAAAGAGTTGGGATTGAAAGTGCGAGAGAAACATCCTCTTGTCGGAATACAAAATTTCTTGAACTATAAAACAGGGAGAAATCCAGTTCAGGCGTTAGAATGGAATAAATTTTATCAGTTGATTTCTGATCTGGAGAAGAAAAGCGGGATGAAATTAAGATTGTCTCATGAAGATTTTGGTATCCGTAAGACTAAAGAGTTACCCAAACCTTTTGAAGTGGATGAAGTAGTTGCAGCAGAAATTAAATGTCCGGATAGATTTCCGAATACCGTGATTGCCGTAGCTAAGAATAGATGTATTTCTGTTCCTGAATGTGTGTTTAACGCGGGAAAGAAAATCAAAGTGAAGATTACTCGGGACAAACATAATGTGTTTGGCGGGAAATTGGTTAAATAAAAAAAAATAAAGTTATAAAAATTACGGTTTATACCTTTCCATGGTCCTGGGGAAAGGAATGGCATCTTTAATATTATCCAAGCCGCAGATCCAAGAGACTACTCGTTCTACTCCTAAACCGAATCCGCCATGAGGAACGCTTCCGTAACGTCGGGTATCTAAATAGAATTCATACTGTTTGGGATCTTCTCCCTGTTCGATGAGTCTTTCTTTAATCTTTTCGATATCATGTTCACGCTGACTTCCACCAATGATTTCTCCATAACCTTCAGGAGCAATAAAGTCGCATCCTTGTACCACTTCTGGTTTTCCCGGTTCTTCAATCATATAGAACGCTTTGACTTGTTTTGGATAATGAGTACAAATAATCGGCGTGTCATAAAGCTTAGATAAATTATCTTCTTCAATAGTGCGTAGGTCCTTACCCCATTCGATCTCTTGTTTATACTTTTGTTTGAGTATCTTCAAAGCTTCATCGTAAGTCATTCTTACAAATGGCTTCTTTACTGTGGGTTCAAGCTTCTTAGGATCTCGACCGAGGATTTCTAATTCGGCTTGATTTTTTTCTAAAACTGCTTTGACCATGTGCTTGATCAATTTCTCACCATAATCTTGGATGTCTTTGAAAGTACTCCAAGCCATTTCCATCTCGGCATGCCAATATTCAGTTAGATGGCGAGAAGTTTTAGATTTCTCCGCACGAAAACTCGGCGAGATAGTATAAATCTTTTCTAAAGCAAAGATGGCCGGTTCAGCATACAACTGCCAGGTTTGGGCTAAGAAAACGTCTTTCTTTCCAAAGTAATCCACTCGAAATAGGGTTGATCCACCTTCACATTGTACCGCTTGAAAGATGGGGGAGTGAAACTCATAAAATCCTTCTCCTTTAAAAAATTCATCAATCGCTCCAAAAATAGTGGAACGAATCTTTAAGATGGCGGTCATCTTCCGGCTTCTTAAGTACAGATGGCGGTTATCGGCTAGGAATTCGACTGACTGGTCCTTAGCGATAGGAAAGTTTTCACTCTTTCCGATTAACTTGTATTCTTTTACTTGAATCTCATAACCGGAAGGGGCTCTTTTATCTTCATGAATCTCTCCCATGATCTCTAAAGAAGCTTCCAACTGCAGATGATCAATCTCATTCCAAGAGTTCTCAAAATTAGTTCGCTCAAAAACGCATTGGATAATGTTCGAAGAATCCCGCAGAATCACAAACTTCAATTTGTTGCTGCCGCGTTCCCGATACACCCAACCATGTACGGCTACGGCACCTTTACCTTGATGGATGGCTTCTTGGACAGAGATGAATTTATGCTTCATAAGGAGAGGTGAGCTTATTAATTATATAAAGCTTTTCTAATCTTTTCATTCCAAAACCTATAAAAATAAACGTGGTTTATGTTCTTTGTGGACCCGTAGCGCAGCCTGGATAGCGCGGCAGCCTCCTACAACGAAAGCGAGTTTTCGGGCTCAGCGTTGCTGAGAGTTGCAGGTCGGGGGTTCAAAGCAAATTACGCTTTGCGAGCGTGGTGCGGCATTCGGAACTTTGTTCCTCAGCCCCACATTAACGCGATACGTATTTGAGAAATTCCCCTCGGGTCCGCTTTATTTCTCTTCCTCTCTCTAGGCAGCAGGACTATGCCTTCGAATTTAGTGGAGCAGGTTTCAAAAGATAAACGCAAATCAGCCAGTGATTACGCACAAGTCAGTCGAGCTATCGAAGAATTAGAAATACAAGGCTTAATTAACTGTCTAAACCCCAAGGAAAAGACAGGTAGGTTTTATCAGTTAACTGAGAAAGGAATAAGCCTTAAGAAGTTCTTGGAGAGGTAGGATGTGGTCTTTAAATTCAAAAATTAGCATTTTTTTCTGTTCCGGGGATCCCGAGAAATTCCCAAACGGTAAGCCTAATAAATTAGTTCTGTCAAGAGAACGAAACACTTAGATATTAGTTCTCGTTTGGATACGTATGCTTCATATCATCCCAAACAAAAGGTATAAACTGCAACTCACTGCAAAAATTTAACTATTTTCCTGCAGTTCAATGCGATATTAAATCAGGCTTGCTTTTTTTGAACATAGTTATGCTATAAGGGGTAGTGGTACAATAATATACTAAAATTGTACTCAAAAACCTCTAACAAAGACAATATTGGCAAAAATGAATGGTAAAACCGAATAGAAAGCTTTAAATAGTACAATAATATGCCAAAATTGTACTATGAACTATATAATAAAAACTATATTAGCAGAATGGAAAGGAAAAAATATTCCAACGGTAATTCCTAGAGATATCAATATTCAAGATTATCTGAATATGAAAGTTAATAAGATACTGGTCTTGAATGGTTTTAGAAGAGTTGGAAAAACGTATATTTTGTATGGTTTGGCTACTGAGCTCCTTAAATCCAATTCTCGCGAGGAAGTGGTTCAAATTAATTTTGAAGATGAGAGAATACCCCCAAAGACAGATTTTTTGAGCGGCTTACTTCCAACAGCAGAAGAGATCTTCGATAAAAAGATAAAATACCTGTTCCTGGACGAACTGCATAACATCCCTAATTGGAGCAAATGGCTTAGAAGAACATATGATAACCAGGACATAAGAATTTTTGTTTCCGGCTCTTCTTCAAGAATGTCTGAAGAGGAAATACCAACAGAGTTAAGGGGCAGATTCTTAGAAATTAAAGTCTTTCCTTTATCTTTCAAGGAATTCTTAAAATTTAAGAAATTAAGTTTTGACTTTAAAATATTAGACTATTCTGAGAAAGAAAAATCTGCAATGCTTAAAGCGCTTACAGAATATATTACTTATGGCGGTTTACCTGAAGTAGTGCTGGAAGACCAAAATAAAAAATTAGAGTTGGCGCAATCTTATTATTCTACCGTTATAAAAAGGGATATTGTTGAGAGATATAACCTAAAAAATGAAGAGTCTTTGAAAGCCCTGTTAAAACTGCTTCTTGACTCAAAAGAATATTCTATCAGCAAAACATACAATACTCTTAAAAGTTTAGGGTATGAGGTTGGAAAATCTACGGTGCAAAAATATATCTCTTATATTGAAAATTCCTATTTTGCTTTTAGCTTGTCTATTTTTTCGTATAAAATTAAAGACCAGATGCAATATCCAAAGAAAATCTATTTTATCGATAATGTTTTCATTAATTCAATATCGACAAAGTTCGGAGATAATTTTGGAAGACTTTATGAAAACATTGTTGCGGTAGAATTAAAAAGGCGAAAAAAAGAAAACTATTACTGGAAAAATATGAAGAAAGAGGAAGTTGATTTTGTAATAAAAGAAGATACTCACGTGAAACAGTTAATACAAGTTTGTTATGACCTCTCTGATCAGGACACCAAGAAAAGAGAATTAAGGGCGTTGTTAAACTCAAGCAAGGATTTGAAGTGTGATAATCTCTTAATAATAAATGCTGATCATCTTGGAGTAGAGGAGGTGGAATGGTTTGGCATAAAGAGGAAGGTCGAGTTTATTCCTTTATGGAAATGGCTGCTGGAAAAGTCCTAAAATTTAAATCCATATTTTTAATCTTAATTAATATCACATTTGATATGAAATGGAAAGATTTATATAATAATTCCGTTTTAGATGTGGATTATGGATGCCATTAAACTCTTAAATCAATTAAGAAAATATCCCATCTTTGGCGCAGAAGAAGTAGCTAAAATGCTTGGTTGCCAAAAAAGGTATGCCAATCTAGTTTTAACGAGGCTGAGTAATAAAAAAGCAATCAAAAAAGCAGCTTTTGGCAAATACACTTCATGTAATCTTGCCCAAACTATTGCCACACATTTGGCTGAACCCTCTTATATCACTGGCTGGTATGCTTTAAAGGTGTATGGTTTAACCGAGCAATTACCCCAACAGATTGATGTTTTAACTACAAAAAAGAAAAATGAAAAAACCATTGCTTTTGGTAATGAAAAAATAAGATACTTGACAGTAAATAAGAAGTATTTGTTTGAATTCTTCAATGAAGTTAGCGAACAGTATACTATGAACATGGCTTCTTTAGAGAAAACTATTATCGATAGTTTATACTTTGATTTGGCACCTTGGTCAGTGATTATTCAAGCCATTAAAACTGGAAAAGAGGAAATTTCTTTAGATAAAATTAAAACCATCTGCTTGAAACTAAAAAATAAACAATTTTTAAAAAAGATAGGAATTGTTTTTGATAGTTTAGGTTATGACTGCTATAAACATTTTAAAAAACAGCTGGATTATAACCCTTTAATTATGGATAAAAAACTATGCGGTTGGTTAGATCAATCTAAATTTAAAAAGTGGGGGGTCAAATGCCGCTAAACTTTTTTGAATTAGAAGAATTAAGCAGGAAAGTTCATTTATCATTGGAAAGCGCCGAGAAAGAATTCTTCCATAATATTATCTTATATTCCCTGTTTAATGTGGCTAAACTTGAGAAATACACCCGATATTTAGCCTTTAAAGGAGGAACGTGCTTGTATAAGTGTTACGGCCTTCCCCGATTTTCGGAGGATTTGGATTTTGATATTCTAGGGGGAAAATTAAGCAGAAAATATATTGAGCTACTGTTTAATCAACATTTAACCAATATCCTCGGAGAAACTTTTGGGTTTGGCAACATCAATTTTAGAATTCAAGAACATGCTACTGGTTTTAATGTTCATACCGACATTAGAGGGCCAGCTTTCTCTCAAACCCATCGGGATTGTCATCTGAAATTTGACTTTTCAGCGAGAAAAAATTAATTTATAGTGTTAAAGAAATAAAACATGATGCCACTTTATTTTTAAAAAATTATGGGGCAGAGGGAATAATTAAATTAAATGTGGTTGACCCGAAAGAAATATTTGCTGAAAAGATAGTCGCTATACTTGATAAAAAGTTTGTTTTTGGTCAAAGAGATGAAGCTAGGGATTTATTTGATCTTTATATTTTACTCTTAAAAGATCACCATTGTACTTTGGAAGATGTTAAGAAAAAATTGCCTGCCAATAAAAAGAGATTTTCACTTTAAATAATTTTTCTGATTCTATTTGTCATACGGCTAAACCAGGAGAATGGGAGATGATGGTAAATCAATTAGTGATCAAACCTAAGCTGAAGGAACTAGGGCTGTCTATTGAAGATCTTAATTTGGATAAAGTGAGTAAAGAGGTCATTAAGAGAATAAATCATCTTTATTTTGAAGTTTAAAATGCCTGCCCCATTAATCAAAGCTTTGAAAGCCCAGCATCGGGAAATACTTTCTTTATTTGATGCTCTCGCTGTTTATATGGCTGGTGAAGCAGTGCCGACCATTGAAGTAATGCTCAATCTGAAAAACCTGAAAGCGCTCCTGCTTAAACATGTTGAACTGGAAAATAAATCTCTCTATCCGGAATTAAACAGTGCTAAGGACAGGAAAATCAGGGAAACCGCTAAAATATATTCAGAGGGGATGCTGAAGATAGGCCAGCAGGTTTTTGCTTTCTTTGACCAGTATCTTCATCTAAAAGTTTCGGAATTGCAGATCAATGAAAAGTTCAAAATGGATTTGAAACAAATAAATCTGATAGTGGCTGGGAGAATTAAGGCCGAAGAGAAAATTCTTTTTCCGTTGTATGGCAAGCGTACAAAATATTCGTAATAAAATTACGCTTGCTATATATGAAGGAACAAACTATTTTTACGATTATCTTGTTCCTTCAGTATATGGGAGGTTATAAGACCGTTATAATTGAAAGTTAGATTGCTGTGTATTTTTCTCATTGAGTGGGTTATGTTTTCTATACTGTCACTTTCTGACAATTTTTAAAACAAGAGCAAAATGTTTATCTAGTATTTCTTACCGAAAAGCTTTTAAATACCAAGCAACTAATCATATCCTTTTTGATAAGATTGGGGTATCACATGAAAGAAACTGTCAGGAAAGCTTTACGAGACTATCCGGTTTTTACCGTGAGGGATTTAGCTAGCTTGCTTAATAAAAAAAGAGATTATGCTTACCTGCAAGCCTTCCGCTGGAAGAAAGAAAAGCTCATCCATGAAATCGAAAAAGGGAAGTACACTTTGGAAGATGACCCTTTTCTCATATCTTCTTGGATAGTCTGGCCAAGCTACATTTCTGGCTGGGCTGCGCTACATTATTATCATCTCACTGAACAGCTGCCATTCACCATCCAAGTTATAACAACAAGAAAAAGAAACAAAAAAGTGATTAATTATGGAAACGCCAAGCTCGAGTTCACGACAGTTAAATCCTCTTTCTTAAAAGGGTTTAAGCAGATAATGTATCAGCAGCACGAAATCTTCATTGCCGAGAAAGAAAAAGCGCTGATCGATGCTGTAGCGACCAGAAAAATGTCGCTGGCAGAAAGCATAGAAATAATTAAAAATAATAAAAGAGAAATAAATCGAACAAAACTTTTTTTCTACGCCAAGCAGATTAAAGGATTGTATAAAAAATTGAGGGTGAAACTTTATGATTAAAAGAGAAGAACTGCTGCGCCTAGCTTCATTAAAAGGGCTTCCGCCTCGCTTTGCTGAATTGGATTATCTTCAGGATATCGCTCTCTTGGGAATTTATCGGGAATTTGGCAATAAGTTAGTGTTCAAAGGGGGAACTTGTCTGTATAAATTATATCAGCTCAATCGTTTTAGTGAAGATTTGGATTTTACGGCGGAAAAAGGGTTTAAGCCAAAAGATTTTTTTGTCCATTTACCATACATATTCTCGCTATTTAATATTAATTGCAGTGTTAAAGTAGAACCATTCCAGCACAGTATTAATGTTTACTTAGAAATCAACGGCCCTTTATATGACGGTAGGAAAGAAAGCAGAAGCAGACTTGTCTTGAACATAAGTTCACGGGAAAAAGTGTTTTTTCCTCCCCGGCGAATTCCATACATCTCTCTTTATCAGGAAGTGCGTCCTTTTGATCTTTATGTCATGGAAGAAAAAGAGATCTTGGCAGAGAAAGTGCGAGCAGTGCACCAAAGAGAAAAAGCTCGGGATGTGTACGATATCTGGTATTTGCTAACTGTAAAAAAAGTACCAGTTGATTTAAAATTGGTGCAGAAAAAATTATTGTATATCAATTTAAAATTTAGCCAGAATACTTTTCTCAAAAAAGTGCAGGAGAAGAAGAATAGTTGGCAGATAGATTTGTCGGCGCTCATCTCTGGGCAGCTTCTTCCGTTCTCTCAGGCAGAAGAAGAGATTAAACGGCATTTTTTGTGGGGGTCTGATTCTTCTAAAAATCTTTCTATTTAGCATTAAAATTCCATGATTATAGGAAATAAGCTGCCATTGGAATGAAAAAGAGCAAGAAAATAAAGAAAGGGTGCCTCTAGTAAAAGTAACCGTACTCCAAGAGAAACATATTTCTACCGCACCATCAAAAAAGAAAACAAAAACTTCTCCCAATATAGATATGGCTGCTTTAAAACAAGAAATCGAGGAGCAGCTGAAAAAAGGAGATCTATCCAAATCACAGGCAGAAATAAAGAAACAGCGCCTTCCGCTTGCTCACATCATTAAAGAAGAAAAACATCTCAAAAAAGTGCGTGCAGATGAGTTCATTAAAACCGGCATTCCATGGTTTGATGAGTTGTTTGAGCATGGCATTCCCAGAGGAAATTCTGTTATTGTCGCAGGAGGAGCTGGTTCAGGAAAGACAATTTTTTGTCTGCAAACCTTATTTAAACATGCCAGTGAGGGTGAAAAATGTTTGTATATGAGTTTTGAGGAATCGGAAGAGCATTTGATTCATCACATGGAAGATTTTGGCTGGGATCCGCATCCGCTGATTAAAAAAGGAAATTTGTTGATTAAACGGTTTAATCCTTTTGATATCACGTACAGTGTGGATGCCTTGCTGATGAAAGCCAAAGGTGAGTTGCTGATAGATGTTGAGCCGATTATTTTTCCAGAAGGATTTCATCCCGATATTATTGTGCTTGATTCTTTAACTGCCATTGCCTCTGCCTTCACGGGCAAAGAAGATAGTTATAGAATCTATATTGAACAGTTGTTTCGTTTCTTTGAGCAGGTTAATGCCACCTCGTTGCTTATTACGGAGACGGAGCAAGTGCCGAAGATGTTCAGCAGTACTGGGGTAGAGGAATTTTTAGCCGATGGAGTAATTGTGCTGTATGCCATCAAACGAGGCAATATCCGGGAAAATGCCATCGAAGTGCTCAAAATGCGCGGAGAGAAACATCAAAAGAAAATTGTGGCAATGCAGATCAGCGATAAAGGCATTACGGTCTATCCCGAGCAGGAAGTGTTCGGTGGAACCGGGGAATAAAAAAGCTATTTTGGTGGGTCTGCTGTTAGTTATTTTTTTGTTAGTTTTAATTTCAGCCAGTGTCGTCAAGCCTATTTGCGGGGAAGTTTAAAGAGAACTATTGAAAATGAAAAAAGAGTTATAGAAATTCTTTATCCTCAGAACGGAACAGGAATGTTTTTGCTTATCAGAAGCGTTTGGATTCTATCACCAGTCTTGAAGTTAGAATGCAGTTATTACAAGAGATGAACCCCGAAGAGAAAGTGATTAATATTCCTACTTTCGAAACTTCCCCTTTACTTAAAGGGTTAAAAGATAATTTAAAAACATTAGTTCAACCCATAAATGAAAAGATGAGGGGTGCAGCAGAAGAAATTGAAAAGATCTCGCGGGCTTTCTCTTACTCTGATAGGCTTGCTACGGCAAAAAAAGATTTGGGTTTCTCTCCGATTGGAGGTGAAAGAAATGAATGAAAAAACTACCTCTTTTTTATCTAAGGGGATTATTGGGGTATTAACTAGAAATCCGGAAAATAGAACTAAACCTACTTCTGGATTTGCTATTGCTTCCTTAATTTTAGGAATTTTTTCAATCTTATTGGGATGGGTTCCATTTTTTGGCTGGATCTTGGTGATACTCGCTATTGTGTTTGGAATATTAGCACTAATTAATATTGATAAGGGTCTAAACTCGGGAAGAGGTTTAGCTATAGCCGGACTTATTTTAGGTGTTATTGGATTTATTCTGACGTTGGTTGTATTGATTGGGACTATATCCTCCTTCCTGCATGATTCTAGTTGCAGCGATATAGATTGTTTTATCGCCAAAGCTAGTCAGTGTCAAGCTTCTACTCATAAGGAAACAGTAGATATCGGGACTATTCGTTATTCCATTACTTCTGAAAATTCCGGTTGCATTCTAACTAAAGAAATCGTAGAATTAAGCAAAAACGCAGCAATTCCCAATTTAGATTAAATTAGCTTAAAATAACTGTTTTTGAAATAATC
>JBBSWE010000171.1:0-2983 GCA_038046445.1 Nanobdellota archaeon
GAAGAGTAATCAATGTAACCCCTAATCCATTTTTTGCAGTATCTTCATTAGGAAATCCGCGTACTTTTAAATCACTTTTAGCTAAAATCTGAACCAATCCTTCCTCGCGAACGTAGCGAAGAGCAGCATAAACATCCCCATAATTTTGAGAGTAAGAAAATCCATGTTCGGGTAGAAGCAGTTCTAAGAAGGAAACGCCTTTAGATGTAAGAGCAGAACCACATAAAATCTCCTGATTCAATAATTCTTTACGCATATAATCCACCATCTCTTGTGGCGAGCGGGTTTCAGATGGAACGTCAGTCATATCTCTTTAAAAAGATTCCCCTTTTATAAAGGTTACTATTATAAAATAGTACCAATTCCATCCACCGCCAACAGTAATCCTTCTCTATCTAGAACGGCTCTAGAAGCATACTTCTCCTGAAATTGGGTCAAGGCTTCTTGATATTCTACCTGTAATGCTTCTCGATTCTTTCTCTTAAACTTTAATTTTAGGCCTTGGTACAAATGCAACCCAGCTATGGGGGCCGTTCCTATTTTGTTACCGACTCCCGCACCAACAAAAGTATAAAATATGGAACCATCAGTTATTACAGCGGCAGTTACTGCTCCTCCCACCGCACCTACAGTATAACCTACTACTCCCGACATTCCTCCACCCAAAAATTTTCTAAAGCGGGAAGAATTGGCCATGACTGCAGCCATTCTTTCTGGAAAAATTCCTAATCCTACCTTCACCATTTTTCTAAAAGTGGGAGAATCAGTATAAGAAGGAGTTTCCGGTTGAAAGGATTCCTCCGCCTCCTTCAATTCCTGCAGAACATGATAATCCCCCACCAATTCTTCCACCCCTTCTGGTGTAGAAAGTACTAAACAGGAAAGTTCTGCTTTTTTTTCCACTTCTGCTGCCGGTCTGATTTCGTTCTTGAACAAATCTCGTGGAGATAGAACTACTATTCTTCCTTCTCCATCACAGCGGACATAAAAATTATCTTCTCCGTGATTTCTTTCGTAAGGAAGATATCTCGCATCCCCGAGCAAAGTCAATAAATTGGACTTAAAATCACTTGGATCAACTTACTGGTCAAAATACATTCGGCACAACCCTTCCACTCTCTCCGCTAGATAATCTGGCATGAAGAAGATAAGGATAAATTATTTGATTAAAAGCTTTTCCTTAACCTTCTCCTATAGTCATCTATTCTGCAGCTGCTTCACTTCGATCGAAATAGCTTTTTTATTCAGACGGATATAGCGCGGACATGCAGTAAAAGGCAGTTGATTCTCTTTACTGTAAGCGATAATTTTTTCCTTTTCTAGATCATTCTTGTACTTGATCACTACCACAAATCCTAAATCTTGCGGATGAACGATATTAAACTTTTTCAAATCAGACAGGATTTGTTTTCTTTTCTCGAGCAGAAATTTAATGCGTTGCGGCAGACGAGCTAATTCTTGGGAGATTACTTCCAACTGCTGTTCATCTTCCAAAACATTTAATTTTAACCGATCAAACAATTTTTTATCACGGCAAGAGATAAACCCTCCACCTTTAGCTTCTACCAATTTCCACTCTCCAAAACTGCCGATGAGAATATCTGCATACTGACCAGCGCACAACTTTGTTCCAATACTACCAGAAACGTCCAAAATTACTAAACAGCCCTTCTTCTGACATAAATCATAAATTTCCTTCAGAGGTTGCTCGGCAAAATATCCCCCCGGGTTCTGATAAATAAAAGCACTACAAGAATTTTTTTCTAATTTTTCTTTTAAATCGATTAGATCAATTTTAGCATCCCTACACTTCACTTCCAACTGTTTTAATCCCAATTTCTTCGGCGCTTTTTGGTAATGGACCCAACCTCCTTCTTCGGGAATTAAAATTAATTTTCCTTCAGAGAAAAGAGAAAGAGCAGAATCAATAGCCGAATTACCGCGCAGAACAATCTCAATAAATTTATGATTGGTTAGTTTCTGAAGCGAGGAGAGGATTAGGGGTTTCATTCTTTTGGTCTAGGGGAGGATTCTTTTTATTAAACTTACTGCTAGCTTTACTTTGCACGCCGTACTTCAAGCTCCAGATCAGACGATGCATCAGTACTCTTCTGGTTAGATATCCAACAATCTTACTCTTTTGATAGACGGGAAGAATTTCCATATTCTCTTCCGCAAAACGCTTGAAAGCAGTATAAGCAGTATCTTCTTTTTGTAATCCTTTTACTGCATTTAAAGGCAGAGCCAATTGTTTTAAAGTCATTCTCTCTTGCGCTTCGCGGGAAGTTTTCTGGATCCGGCGCGCATCTAAAATTCCGGAAAAATTCTTATCCTTAACCAGAAAGACTTCCTCTTCGGAATTAGAATACTTCTGGGTAAATTCAGAAAATTTATGTGTCGGCTTTAAAGAAATGATTTTTTTGCTCATCAATTCGCTGACAAAAATCTTGTTTAAAACATCCTTAAACAAAACCTGCTCATAACTCGCTCCAGCCATCACATACAGAAATCCACCTAATAATAATAGCCATAATCCGGAGCTGGTTTGGTTCCATAATTGTAAGATGCCAAAGAAAACTAATACTCCGGCAAAGAGCTTTCCTCCGAATACGGCAATCTTAGTAGCTCTCTTTAGATCATGATAATACGCATTTAAGATGGCTCTTAAGGCTCTTCCTCCGTCTAAAGGAAAGCCAGGGATGAGATTGAATAAAGCTAAAACTAAATTTAATTGATAAAGATAGAAAGAAATCGCTACAATGATAGCGCTAGTGGTTAGAAGCGTAATTCCAAAGAATAAAGCCGCTAAAAGCAGAGAGAAGATTGGTCCGGCTAAGGCCATCAGCAGTTCTGAACCGGGAGAAATATCTTCATCGCTGATTCCGGCTACTCCCCCAAAGAAGAATAAAGTGATACTTTCTACTCTTATCCTTCGGGCCTTGGCCACCAAGCAATGGCTCAATTCGTGCAGAAGAACAGACAG
>JBBSWE010000172.1:0-2496 GCA_038046445.1 Nanobdellota archaeon
TAAGGAGTATTTTTTGTTTAAAAACGAGGAATCACTCACAAAGCGAATTGTGCCGCTGCTTGGCCGGTTAATTTCTAGTAAACACCAGCGGCTCTTTCAGCACGATAACCGAATGTTCTGCCTGGCTGACCATCCCGCGAGCAGAATCAAATAAAGGGGGATGAGCATGAATACATTCTGCCGTTTCCAACTGGCGTAAAGCAAAGTTGGTCTTGTTACCAAACTTTTCATCTAACCAGCGTTTGGCGAAAGGCAGTCCTTTTTGTTTCTTAATCTCCATCAACACACTTCTGGTGATAGGATCTCTTACTCCCGAATCCTTAATTAAAGTAAAAACAGTGGCTGGAGAGCTTTCTTGTACCATCCCTGAACCGGTAGAAGCAAATGGTTCAATGGCGATTACTTGTCCTTCTTTTAACACGTTCTTATTGCCATTATCATAATTGGGCACAGAAGGAGAAGTGTGAATTTCATACGCACCCAAACCATGACCAGAAAGATTTCTTACTGGAGTGAAGCCATGCTTAGTAATCGTGTCATGAATAACTTTCCCGATTTCATTCAAACTAACTCCCGGCTTTACTATTTTCAGAGCATTATCCAGCGCTTCCTGGCTGGCCTTAACTAAATTTCCGTACTTGCCAGAAAGGTCTACGGTCAAGGCCGTATCGGCAATACAACCTTCGATATGCACTCCCAGGTCCAACTTTACTACTTGATCCTTTAGAATAGTAGTATCATTTAAATCCGAGCAGGAATGAGCGGCAAATTCGTTTAAGGAGATTTGGGTCGGAAAAGCTAGACTTCCCCCCTTTTCAATAATTTTATGTTCTACTTTAATTAAGATATCTTTAACACTAGCTCCAGGCTTAATCAGCGATTTTCCGTACTGCAAACATTCGGAAGCAATCTTGCCTGCTTTCAAATAATGATTAATGATAGTTTGATCCATTCTTTTATCTCTTAATTTGGTTTGGTTTTAAAACTTTCTTCATTGTAAATAAAGTATTTAAACCTTTATTTACATTTGAAAAATTATTTGTAATTTTTCGTAATTGTTCTATTTCTTCTTCTTCCAGATATCGCCATTGGCCTACTTTTAATTCTCCCAATTTTAAGGGACCGAACTGGATGCGGGTTAATTTAGTTACTAAGAAACCTAGCTCTTCGAAAATTCTGCGTACAATATGTTTTCTTCCTTCATGAATTTTGATTCGAACACGATTAGGCCCTTCTTGTACCATTTCTTCTACCGCCACTTTTCTCTTGTCGATTTCTAAATCAAACACTTGTTCTAAAGTCTCTTGATTGATATCGTGATTCAATTTAGCGACATAAATCTTAGAAACGCCAAATGAAGGATGGGTCATCCTTTGGGTCAGTTCTCCGTCGTTGGTAAACAATAGCAGTCCATCAGAATAACGATCTAAACGACCGACGGGAAAGATTCTTTCTTTAATTGGCAAGAGGTCCATCACGGTTTTCATATTGTGTTCTTCAGAAACCGTGGTTACCATGCCCCAGGGCTTGTTGAGAATCAGGTAAATCTCTTTCTTTTGGTGTTTAATCCCACGTCCATTAACAGAAATCTTATCTTTCTCTGGATCGGCTTTATCTCCCAACTTACACACTTTTCCATTAACTTTGACTTGGCCTTGCTTGATTAGCTCTTCACACTTACGTCTAGCGGCGATTCCAGCATCAGCCATGATTTTTTGGACACGAAGTAACATTATTTGAATAAAATAAAGCCTTTTTATATTACTTGCTATCTTACAATCTAAAATCACTAATCTCTTTCAGCTTTTTTAAGGTATCTTCAGGAGAAGTAACGGCGATGCAATCTACTACTTTAGTTGCCGGATAATCATTTCCACCTGGATCTAGTTTGTCTCCAAAAAATAAGACTTCTTCAGTCGAAAGGTTATTAAATTTAAGGAACTCCCGGATACCCCATTCTTTATCTAAACCTTTCCTAGTTACATCTACGGAGGTGGTTCCCCCGATCTTGAATTCGTATCTGTCTTCTCCCATTTTTTGTTTTAAGAACTCAACCCATACTTTTCTCCTGCTTCCATCCGCATCGTATTTTGCTTTTAGTTCCGAAGGAGCATGCCGGCCGATAGCGGAAAGGGTGATTTGTGAATCCCTATCTTGAATCTGGTCTTCAGTAGAAGTTATCGGAACAACGTTATACCTTTGCACTAACTCTTTGATGGTAGAGATAATTTCTTCTTTTTCCAAGGTAGTCAAAGACAGATTATATTTTACTTCTCCTATATCTTGCTGCACTTTAACATATTTTGTTCCGGTGGTTCCTAATAAGTGGTGTGTTTCTCTCAGCTTAGAGGAAATCATTCTCTGTAAATCTTCCGCTTTAGTTCCGCTAATAAAGGCAAAAGAAAAACCTGATTTTATCATCATACTGATCTGCTGCGCCATTGGTTCCGAAATCTGCTGGCAGCTCTCGCAGATGGTATCATCCACATCAGCAAT
>JBBSWE010000173.1:0-1629 GCA_038046445.1 Nanobdellota archaeon
GGGGTTGTTGAAAAAGTTCTTTAGTAAGAAAGAGGTAGAAGTAGAAGTAACTTCCCCAATCGAACCAATAGTATCATCACCAGAAGAGACCAGTGCTCTGGAAGAAATCTCTCTCCCTCAGCTTTCTGACTGGTTAAAAGAGCAGGAGAAACAATTTCTTACTAATTCTAATCTTGAAGAAGAACTAAAAGAATATGTAGCTAGTCTACGCGAATGCGGAAAAAGGATTAACCAACAGATTGATCAATGGATTGACGGGATGGATTTATCTAAACTGCATTATACTACCGTGGGAGAAATAAATTTTCTGTTCTCCGATGCGCAGACTATTGTTAAATTAGTGCACACTCAACATCCTTTAAATTTAGATAATGTGGGAAGATTTAATTCCGTTTTACAGGAGCGTCTAAGAGTCTTGACTAAGAAAATAGAAGATGCTTCTTTCGGTGAAGAACTAGCCTTCTTGTTCAAATTAACTTCAGAAGAACATCTCACTTCCGAAGAAGATTTTAAAGAAGTGAAAGAAGGTAAATCTTATCTGGCTCATCCCTTATGGAGAGATTTACAACACTTATTACAGTTAAAAGAAGAGTTCTCTCGGAAGATGAATTCCAGCCGCTGGCAGAAATTAGGGGTAATGCAACGTCTGCAAATTCATTTGTCTGTTTCTCAAACCAGTTTACAGCAATTACAATTCCGTCTGAAAATCAATCAGCAGCATCTGCAGCAAGAGTTAGAAAATCGTGAGAATAAGGAACGAGAAATTGCCGTTCTTCGTCATGAATCTGGATTTGAAGAGCTGGAAGAACGCCAAGAACATCTAGTTTTGCTTTCTCCAGAGATGGAGCAGGTAAAGCAAAAAGTATTGCTCTTTTTCTCTCCCCTGCAGCCTTATCTGCAGCAGCTGTTACAATTTGATAAGGATAATAGTATCTTAGAAGATTATCTCAGCAGTTATCTTACTGCTTTTTATGAGGACGAAGAATTGAATATTTTTACTATTATTCGCAAACTGCGTTTGTGCATGGAAGACGAACGCGTGAAAGTGGAGCCGGAAGACTTAGCTTTAATCTTGGACCGAGTGGAACAAGTAAATTCCGGAGCCATGCGAGAATTGCATAAAGAATATGTGCGAATGCGAAGACAATTTCAAGAAGCGGAGAAGAGTACCAATCGTGCTTTATCTATGAAATATGAAGATTTAAAATATCGTTTGGATCATTTCGAAGTGGAAATTTTACGTCTGAAAAAGCAGATTAAGGAATTAGAAGAGCAGATCAAAGTTACCGAAAGCTCCCAGCATAAAGCCAAAGAAAGATTTGAATCTCTGGCTAAGGATTATTTCTGGAAGGACGTGGAAGTGGTGATTTAGAATTAGAAAATATTTTATAATTTTAAATCCTTCTAAAAATAATTTTAACTTTTCTTGCTGTATTCAATTCCCCCATAACTTTTTATAGTTAATTAGTTTTGTTCAAATATTATGAAAAAGAGCGTGATTATTTTAATAACATTTTTGCTTTTGATAGTGGTGTTGTTATTCATATTTAGCCCTTATATTAGAGGATATTTTGACAGCAAAAATCAGTTTAAAGATGTTAACTTTCTTCCCCGGTATGAAAAAATCAC
>JBBSWE010000174.1:0-7879 GCA_038046445.1 Nanobdellota archaeon
GATTATCTCGTTTCCGGAAGAGTGGGAGTAGAATTGAAACAAGTACCAGATTTTGTCGCTTCTATTATCGACGGAAGATTGTTGGAACAAGTAAGAGATTTGAAAAAGAACTTTGAACGTGCCGTCGTTATCATTGAAGGAGAAGAAGACATTTATTCTGTGCGTAAAGTGCATGCTAACGCTATTCGCGGCATGCTCGCTTCGATTGTGCTGGATTTTGGTGTGCCCATTCTCTATACTAAAAATGCCCGAGATACGGCTGGGTTATTAGCAGTGATGGCGCAGCGTGAACAGAACAAAGAAAGAGATTTTTCTTATCATGATCGTAAACCTAGGAATATGAAAGAGCAGCAGGAATTCTTTGTCTCAGCTTTTCCAGGAGTGGGAGTACAGACCGCCCGCTTGCTGTTAGAACATTTCGGTACGATCAAGAATTTAGTCAATGCTTCCAAAGAAAAAATAACTTCTATCAAGGGTATCGGGGAGAAGACTGCCGAAAGGATTATGGGGCTAGTGGAAGAAGAGTATCAAAAGAAATAACCTTAAAAAACTACAAAGAAATTATTTACTTCCTCTTCTTCTTCCCATTAACAATCTGATCTCTTAACTTCTCATTCCCTTCCCAATCTAAAGCAAATTCCAGAACTTCCTCCAAACTTACTACGGGTATAATAGTCACTTTCTTTAGCTTGTCAGCATCAACAACAATATCTTGCAAATTGCTTTTTGGGACAATAATTGTTTTCACTCCCGCTTCAATGGCTGCTTCTACTTTAGAAGAAACTCCACCTACTGGCAAGACTTCTCCCCTAACCGATAAACTTCCAGTCATAGCAATCTCTTGTTTGATAGGAATATTTTTCAAGGCAGAGATAATGGCGGTAGCCACGGCAATGGAAGCAGAATCTCCTTCTACTCCTTCATAAGTCTGCAGGAACTGCACGAAGATATCTTTCGTTTCCACAATATCTTCTCCAAAATATTTTAAAACTATAGCCGAAACATTAATGATGGCTTCTTTAGCAATTTCACCTAGTTTACCTGTAGCTACAATTTGATTTTTCTTTCCACCATTTGTTACTTCTGCTTCGATCGGTAAAAGAATGCCAGAGAAAGCTGCTCCTCCTCCAATCACAGCTAAACCGTTCACACGGCCCACTCTTCTTCCAGAGGTTACAATCACTTCGTACTCTTTTTTGCGTTCAATATATTTATCGGCCATCTGCTGTTCTAAAGTTCGGGCTAATTTTTTAGCTTCTTTTACGTGTTTTTCTAATACTAATTCGGCTTTATCTTCTTTAGCCAGATCTCCCGCTGCTCTTACTAATCCGCCTAATCCGCGCAGATACAACGTTAGATGTCCTTTACGATTAGCTCGTTTGCGCGCTTCTTCAATAATTACATTAACTCCTTCTTCTGAGAAATGTGGAATCTTTCCGTTTTCTTTTTTAACTTCTTGAGCGACGAAGCGAGCAATTTTTAATCTGTTTTCTTTCGTGTCAATCATAGTTTCGTTCATGTACACTTCATAACCATAACCTCTAATTCTAGATCTCAACGCTGGATGCATATCTTTAACCGTTTCGTAATTTCCCGCCGCAACTAAGACAAAGTCGCACGGAACAGGTTCAGTTCTGACCATCGCTCCCGCGCTTCGTTCCGATTGGCCGGTGATAGGGAATTTCTTCTCTTGCAATGCTGATAACAATTCCTGCTGGGTACGTGGATGTAAAGTAGCGATTTCATCGATAAAGAGCACACCTAAATGGGCTTTATGGATCATTCCGGCGACTACTCTTTGGTTAGCGGGAGTGCCTAAACCACCAGATTGAAATGGATCGTGCAGTACATCTCCCAATAAAGCTCCGGCATGGGCTCCAGTAGCGTCAAAAAAAGGAGCAGTTTGCCGGCCAAAGTTGTCGACGATTAGTTTGGGAGCAATTTCAGCATTAGCTCGGAACATCCGTTGTCCCATCCCTAACATGATAGCGAAAGCCGCTAAGAACAGCATTCCTCCTAAAAAGAAAGCAGTAAACATTAAATCGGATTTGTAATGGTATCTTACCCACCAAGGAGCAATCATAGTTAAGATGGCTACAAAAAACATCAAAAAATTATTGTTACGGTTGCCTTTGCTGCCGTCTAGTAAACGTAGCTTGACTTCATCTCTACCCGTTCCGGCTTTGACTTCTTTGATGGAAGGATTATTTTCGTCGTTAGGATTCTGGTAAGCAATCAGGTCTTTCAGTTCCGATTGAGGCAGCAGTTCCGCTAGAGCTAATCCCAGCATGCTTTTTCCTGTACCGGGATCGCCGATTAGAAGGACGTGTCGACGCTGCAAAGCGGCTTTCTTGATAGTATTTACGGCTTCATCCTGTCCGATAACTTGGTCGACAATCTTTTCTGGAACCTTAATCTCTTTGGTAGACTTCATACTTTATATTAATAGAGGGGTGGTTTTAAAAGATTTATGGAGTAAAGATGTTATTTTAACTTTTTAAAGAAAATAGTTCCCTATTTCGCCACTTTCTTCCCCAGCAGCGTAATATAAATCTCATCAAAGGGCTTCTTCTGTTCGGTCTCAATTTTCTGCAGGCTTTCTAAATGCAATAAAGGAATGAACGTAAAAGCTTTCTCTTGCTTTCCGGACTTGGGCGGTAAAAGTTGGGTGAAAGTAATCCTTTTGTCCTGACTTTCTTCCTTGTTGGAATAATACATAATTTTGTGGTACAGGTCATAAATGACTTCGACGATATCCATCCCTTTCTTATGAATAACATACTTTACCGGACGCTGCTGGGCCAGGATCCTTTTCTTAGATTCCATCGCTTTCTGCAAGGCTTCAATCAAATCATGGATGGAAACTTTTCTGCTTCGGGGTTGAGGATTGCGAGGAATTAATTTATACTTCTCTTTCACGCGCTGTTCTTTTTGTTCTTCAGTTAGATTATCCCAATTTTCATCTTCATCTGCAGTTTGGTATAACAGTTGATCAAATTCCGCTAAGTCTTTATCGATGAAATGGGTGGATTTGATGCGCAGCAGTAGTGCCGCCGCCAATAAGATTTTTCCGGAGATTTTAAGGTCATGCTGCTGCATTTCTTTGATAGTCTGCAGATATTTTCTGGTAAGCAGAGTTAAATTAACGTCCCAAGGGTCTATCTGCTCGTTTTTGACTAAGTCTAACAGAATAGTCCGCCAAGTAACATCATCCTGTTCTAGAAGTAAATCCATTACCTCTTCTTGTGTTGTTTGAGCAACGGCATCAGCCATATTTAGGGAGAATAACCTTACCTCTTTTTAAGGTTTTGTTTTTGGCTAGCTCGTGGATGAAAAGATTTATATACTAAAATATATATCTTATAATTATGAAAAAAGAGGCGGTCAAAAGATTGCAACTCGTTTTAGGCATAATCTTTTTGCTATTTTCTTTAATTGGGATTTATTTCACGTTGGAGTATTTTTATGATCGGGGAATTTTATCCACTTTTAACCGAGCTAATATTGATCCGTTTCTTGAAGAAAGGATGGGAGTAACGAATACTACTAACGAAAGAGATATTGTTTTTGCTAAGCAAGATATGGCTTTGGTTATGAATGGGTATTTTACCATGCAACTTCTCTTTTGTATCCTATTGCTCCTAGAAATAATCCTGCTTCTTTATTCAGTCAACTTATTGATAAAAGGAATAAGTTAACTTATTTAAAAGAAAAATGAATGGGCCCACCCGGACTTTCGTGGCAGTTATTGCTGCGTTTCGAACCGGGGACATTCTCCGTGTAAGGGAGACATCATATGCGGCGATAGCTGCGACCAGAAATGATCGCATTTCTGTGTAACCGCTAGACCATGGGCCCACCTTAAACCTATTTTAGAACTTTATTTAAAAACGTTTCGAGAAGTTTTGACGATTATAAAACATACTATTGAATGATATAAATGTTTAAATACGTCTTTCTCCTCAAATGAAAAGAGGGTCATATGGTTAAAGTGCTTAATACTCCCGTAATCGGAATCTCAGAACTGGAACAGAAGCAGATGCTCTGGCTGAAAGAAGCCTTGGCTACTATTCAGCTAATTAATAGCCATGCCAATAATTCTTTATCTGCGGTACAAAAGAAAGAAAATACTAATAACAATTTAAACAAGTCGCTGCAAATGGAAAAAGAGATCTCGCAGCGTCTAGCGGCTTTAGAACGTTCAGCATTAGATTATATTCACTTGACTAAAGAACGAGAGAATGCGCAGCGTTTAAAGAATTCTTTACCTTTCCTAAATAAATATCAAATTGAAAGTTTTCTGAATAAGATTTCTTCTTACTTGCAGGAAGGAAATTTTCCTTTAGCTATCCGTACTTTGGAACAAGAACTGTTGGATCCAAATTTTGGGATGTTGATTGGTCGCTACGAACATACTAAATTAGTCGAACAGCATTTACCAGAAGAAGAGCGGCAAGAGGTTTTGGCTTACAATACTTCTCTGCAGAGGTTGAAAGATCTTTTAACCAACACTTTGACTAAAAACGAATCAGCCCAATTCAAAGAGGGAGTTAACGGAATAGAATTGGTGCAAGGGTTGCAAAATAACATCAAGAATCTATTGGGAAAAGGTTTTCTGTTTTGGAAAGCCGGGATTGTTCCGGAGATAGAAGCTTACTATGAAGAAAGTAATGCTTCTTTAGAGGTAGAAGTGGAACAATTACAATCACGTCAGAATTCTCTGACGCGCTTGGAAGGGAGTTTGATAGAAACAGCGCAAGCGATTTTTCGTCTACAAGAAGCGAATGTGGTTTATTCTTCCGAACAATTGGAATCGGCTAAAGAGGAATTGGCAGAAATTTTTGTTACTTTTCAAACCCGATCTTTCAATTTAATCATTCCAGTAGCGCAACGAGACACTTTAAGATCTTCTTTGCTTAATCTGAACGGATATTTCAATCGCAGCAATAAAGAATTAGAAAATACTCTTCTTCCTTCCGATGTTCCCGAATTCGTGTACGAATTCTTTACCACCATGGAAGAGCTGGCTAAAGGAGCGAAACAGAAAGCAGACGAGAATGATTTCCGAGAAGCAGTGTTGAGATTAGAAGAGATGTATCGTTTGAACATGCGCCGAGAATGGGAACGACTGAAGAAGCCGCCCCAGAGCAAGATCTGTGCGGTGCTGTTAGATCGGAATAATGAAATCAAAGAAGCGATTCAAGCAGCGCGGGGAGTAGTCCGGAATGCTGAAGAGCGCGAAAGACACTTTTCAGAATTGATTCTGAATCTGGAGCAGACTAATCAATTATTAGCTACGCGGAGAGGAATTAATCAATAAATTTTATTTCTGTTTTTAATCAATACCTTTTTATTTAATCTCCTTTTTTAGTTTCTCCATGGACATCTACGCACCGCAAGAGGATTCTTACCTGTTACAGAAGTGGGTGAGAGAACTAGCTTCAGGAAGAGTCTTAGATGTAGGAACGGGTTCGGGGATTCAGGCGCTTACGGCAGCAGAAAGTAAAAACGTTAAAGAAATTCTAGCTATTGATATCAATGAAGAAGCCCTACTGCAATTGAAACAGAAAACTAAACTGCTGCGCAAGATTCAGATTAAGAAAAGCAATCTTTTTGAAAATGTGGATAGTAAATTCGATACTATTATCTTTAATCCACCTTATCTGCCCCAAGATAAAGGAATTGAAGATTCTGCTTTGTATGGCGGAAAGAAAGGGTGGGAAATCTCGGAACGTTTCTTCAACGAAGTATCTAAGTATTTAGTGGCCAAGGGAAAGATTTTGTTTCTATTCTCTTCTTACACCAATAAAGAGAAGATCGAAGAAATCTTGCAGCACCATCTACTCTCATTCAAGGAATTAGAAAGCAAAAAGTTTCCTTTCTTTGAAGAGTTGTATGTTTATGTGATTGAAAAAAGCGAACTATTGCGGGAGCTGGAACGGAAAGGAATCGAGCAAGTACATTATTTGGCGAAAGGGAAACGAGGAATAGTATATTCGGGAGTTTGGAAGACCCAAAATCAAGTCAAATTGCATTTTGCTACAGAAAAATTGCTTAAGGTAGCGATTAAAACGGAAAATCCGCGCAGCACGGCGCTGAGCCGGATGGAAAACGAGTCCAAATGGTTGGAGAGATTGAACCGGGAAGATATCGGAGCAAAATTATATTTTTTCGGAACTAACTATTTAGTAATGGAATTTATTTCTGGAGAAAGATGGGGGGAATGGCTGAAGGACAAGAATAAAGGAGAGATTAAAGAAGTAATAATTAAAATCTTAAAACAGCTTTACCGTTTGGACCAGCTGAAAGTAAACAAAGAAGAGCTGCATCATCCCTACAAACACATTTTGGTTACGAATGAAGGAGAGCCAGTGTTGATTGATTTCGAACGCTGCAAAGAAACCGAGAAACCGACTAATATTACTCAGTTCTTAGAATGCCTCTGTCGGATGAAAGAAGAGTTGGAAGAACGAGGAGTAAAGGTTGAAGTGGAAGGGATGAGAAAATTAAGCGGAGAATACAAATCCAACTATTCTATACAACAGTTCAAAGAAATACAGGAAATGATTATAAACTGTTCTTCTACCTAAAAGTTAAGCAGGTACTTTTAATGGCCACTCTCTCTTTATGCATGATTGTAAAAAACGAAGAACAATTCTTAGAGCAATGCTTGAATTCGGTTAAAGACTGGGTAGATGAAATTATTATTGTGGATACCGGAAGCACGGATCGAACTAAAGAAATTGCTTCTAGATTTACTTCTAAAATATTTGACTTTAAATGGTGTAACGATTTCTCTGCGGCCCGAAACGAATCTTTAAAACACGCCACTAAAGATTGGATCTTAGTGCTGGATGCAGATGAAACTATTTCAAATACAGAAAGAGAATTGATGAAAAAATATATTGAAGAGGAAAAAGTTTCTGGTTATTTTCTGATTCAAAGAAATTATACTAATAATACTGCGGTATTGAACTTTATCCGCTGCCCTAATAATTACAAATACAATAAAAACCATGGGGGGTGGTGGGACTGTTTTATTATCAGGCTGTTCCGCAATGATGCACGGATTCGGTTTAAAGGAGAACTGCATGAAGTAATAGATGATTCTATCAAACAACTGAATGGGAAAATTTTAGCTGCCGATATAATAATACATCATTATGGCGAAGAGAAAGGAGCAGCAGCAAAAAAAGCTAAACAAGAAGAATACTCTCTGCTAGCAGCAAAAAAAGTTGAATCAGAAACCAATAGTGCTACGGCGCATTTTCAATTTGGAGTAGTATTAAAACAGCAGGGAAAGTTTGCCGAAGCGGAAAAAGAGTTGCAAGAAGCGCTTGGTTTAAAGCCGGAACTAGTGGTGGCACAATTAGACTTAGCGATTGTTTTACAGAAGCAGGAAAAAGTGGAAGAAGCGATTTTGGCATATCATAAAGTGCTAGAGAAGAAGCCGGATTCTCCCGAAGCTTATTTCGGTTTGGGCTTTTGCTATTTTCAACGGAAGGAATTAGAGCAGGCAGCACACTTTTTCGAGCTGGCGATTAAATACCATCCGCTTTATCTGGATGCTTACGTTAATCTGGGTGCAGTTTATGAACGGATGAATCTTCTGGATCAAGCGGGAGAGATGCTGGGGAAGGCTTTGCATCTTGATTCTCATTGTGCTCGAGCGTATTATAATTTAGGTGTGGTGTGGGAGAAGGCCGATAATTTACAGAAAGCAATAATGTGCTATGAGAAAGGTTTGGAATTAGGATATCAGAAGGAAGGATTGAAGGAAAGGATTAATACTTTATATAGAATTATTGGGAGTCCTCCCCCCCCGTTAAAACGGTGAACATTTCTTCCGTGCAGAATCAGAATATTAATACCTCTAATT
>JBBSWE010000175.1:0-3530 GCA_038046445.1 Nanobdellota archaeon
AGACACCAAATCTTCTTTTACCCACGCTTCTGCTTCCGGCGTTTGCCAATAAGGAACATTTTGGACATATTGATATTTTTCGACCATTTTTTCCGCAACAAGATTTTCTGGATTACCAAATATTTTTTGCATTTTCGTTATCCAATAAAAAACAGTATCACAGCAGGTTTCATCCAAATCACAGGCTAAGCCATGCTGTTTTGAAAGGAGAAGTTCTTCAATGCTTCTAATTTGTGGGAAAGTCATATTAATCCGTTTTAAGAGAATAGAATAAAAACATTTATATCCTTTAAAATAGTCCTTTTAAAAGATGAAATTAAAGATCTATCTCTTCCGGCATGCGCAGACTTACTATAATCGTGACCATCGTTTTACGGGATGGAAAGATTCTAAACTTACTCCCTTGGGCAGAAAACAAGCGAAGATTGTGGCGCAGAAATTGAAGAATAAAAAGTTTCAGATTGCTTTTCAAACTAGATTATCTCGTTCCAAAGATACCTTAAAAGAAGTTTTGAAGTATCATCCCGAATGCCTGAAAATTCTTACCGATGATCGGATGATAGAACGTTCTTACGGAAAGTTCCAGGGGATGTACCACCAAACTATTATCGCTAAATATGGGCAAGAAATGTTTGATAAATGGCATCGCGCTTATGATTTTCCTCCGCCAAAAGGAGAAAGTGTGAGGATGGTAAAAGAAAGAGTGGATGCTTTCATCCGAGATTTATTGAAATTAATGAAGAAAGAGAAAGTTAATGTGGCCATTTCTGCCCATGGTAATTCTATGCGTCCGTTTAGAATGTATTTCGAACATCTTACTCTTAAGCAGATGATGAAACTAGAAAATCCCTGGGACGATTATTTCGAGTATACGGTGGAAGTTTAAACAATGAATTATAATAAAGTTGCAGAACTGTATTATACACGAAGAAAAGATAAACAACGTTTTGATTATAATCGTGATATAGATGTTCCAGCCATAATTAAAATGGTTGGTAATGTTAAGAACAAAACTATCTTAGATGTTGCCTGTGGTTTTGGTGACCATGCTCGAGTATTATCTCAAAAAGGAGCTAAACAGATTATTGGATTTGACCTCAGTCAGAAACTCATCAAATATGCCCAAGAAAGTAAAATACCTCGAACGGAATTTGTCATTGGAAATATGGATAAGAAGTTTCTTTTCAAGAAAAACACTTTTGATATAGTAATTTGTAGTTTAGCTATACATTATACTAAAAATTTAGATAAGTTGTTCGCTCAAATTTATCGATTATTAAAACCAAAAGGAATCTTCGTTTATTCTACTGGACATCCTATCTTTAATATGATTAACAGTAGTCCAAAATATTTGATTGGAGCTATGAAAAAAGGTAACAAAAGAATTATTTATGGGGATTATTTCAACGAATATTTTCAATTAAATAATTTGGGTACATTAGGTTGGATGAAAATGCGCAATTTCACTTATCAAACTTTGATACGTACAGCATTAAAAAACAATTTTGAAATTCTAGATTATGTTGATGCTAAACCGGTTCCAAGTTCTAAAAAATATGATCCCAATAAGTTCGAGTTGACTTCTAAATTACCAACATTTATTCTGTTTAAACTGAAAAAGAAAAAGTAAGCAATAACCTATTTAAATAATAAGATTTAATTATTATCCACTAATTGTCGTCTGCAACTTTCTTTTCGGACGATCTCCAGAAGCAAAATATTTCTCTAAATCTTTAAATTGTTTTAATTCTACCTCGATATTTTCTAACTCTTTCAAACCTTTCGGTGTGAAAAGAATGATATGAGTGTCATATTTTATCAACTTCTTCTCTTCCAACGCTTCCAAATTCTTATACAAGGCTCGTTCTTGTTTAGCAATTATTCCCGAATATAACGCCCATTCAATAAAAGTTATTTTTGATGTACGTAAAGTTAAAGGCTTTTCTACTAAGGGCTGATTAATTACTTTGTAAAACTGTCCGAGAGAATACAGAATTAGTTTTTCTACTTGAGGAAGAGCCATAATCCTCTAAAAGAGGGTGAATTATAAAAAGATTTGTGAGAAAATAACCCCAATAATATTTTTGCTCAATGTCTTCTAAAATGTTTTCTTGGGCCATTACTCTGTCCGGGTCTTCTCGGTCCATTGTTTTGACCGGGTCTTCCACCTTGACTAAATCTGCGTGGCCTTCCTCTAAATCGATCTATCGCATATTTTGCTGCTGCTCCTGAAGCGTTCTTAGCATGTTCAGAATGGAATTTATGTTCCATTACTTCAATATTCTGCCGAGTTAATTTTTCAATATCGCGCAGGAAATTTCGTTCGTCTGTTGCACAAAAAGAATAAGCCGTTCCGGCTGCTCCGGCCCGTGCTGTTCTTCCAATTCTATGAACGTAACTTTCAGGTTCATTCGGCAAATCGAAATTTATCACGTGAGAAATGTTGTCAATATCGATTCCTCTTGCAGCGATATCTGTGGCTACTAATACTCGTAAACGACCAGATTTAAAATCTTGTAAAGCTCTAGTACGTTGAGATTGAGACTTATTTCCATGAATGGCATCAGCAGAAATATGATTTCTATCCAGCATTTGAGTAACTTTGTTAGCTCTATTTTTAGTTCGAGTAAAAACCAATACACATTTAAGATGTTCTTGTTTTAATAATTCTAATAACAATTGATCTTTATTGCTTTGATCTACAAAGAATACTTTTTGTTCAACTTTTTCTACCGTTGTCGCTTGTGGAGCTACTTCTACATGAACCGGATTAGTTAACAATTTTCCCGCTAGTTCAGAGATTTGGGCAGACCAAGTAGCGGAAAAGAATAAAGATTGACGATCTTGTGGTAAGGCCAAAGTTATTTTTCTTACGTCGTGAATGAATCCCATATCTAACATGCGATCTGCTTCATCTAAAACAAAAAATTCCACATTTCTCAGTTTGATATATCCCTGATTCATTAAGTCTAATAATCTGCCCGGTGTAGCTACCAAAATGTCCACTCCGCGAGAAAGAGCTTTAACTTGAGCATGTTGAGGTACTCCTCCGAAGATGACTGTATGCCTAAAATTTAAAAATTGTCCATACACCGAAAAACTTTGGTCGATTTGTGCGGCTAATTCTCGAGTGGGAGCAAGAACCAAAACTCTGATTCCATTGTAAGGTTTGCGTTCCAAAGTCATTCTTTGCAATATCGGAACTACAAATGCGGCGGTTTTACCCGTTCCAGTTTGAGCGATGCCCACTAAATCTTTTCCTTCTAATAACGGAGGAATCGCTTGTGCTTGTATGGGGGTAGGAATAGTATATCCTTCCTTTGTTAGTGCTCTTTGAATCGGTTCAATCAATTTTAAATCTTTAAAAGTCATATTTCTCTAGAAAAGGAGTGCTCTTTTATAAAGTGTAGTTTTTTAAACTATATTTTTGAATATAATCGTTTTAATTGAATAATCTCGCCTTTATTCGTAATCCGTATGTGCATAGCTGATTTTCTTAGATCTATATTCTAGACTACATAAATATTTAT
>JBBSWE010000176.1:0-18865 GCA_038046445.1 Nanobdellota archaeon
AAAGTTTGATTTTTGGGAAAAGCATCATTGATGCTTAATATCCACGCAACGCCTACCTTTTAAACTCGCTTCAAAACCTTTATTAATCCTTAAAATCTACTTAGATAAAAAGAGGTAAGTTGGATATGGCAACAAAAAAGAGAAAAAGAGGACAGTGGGTATTTTGGTTGGCAGTAATATTAAGCGTAATTGGAGTTTTGGCAGTGGTAATGTTGGCTTTACACGCTTTGGGTGTAGTTTGAAAAGATGGACAATATCCGAAAGTCAGTTATTGTGTTGGATATGATTATAGTAATTATGACTGGTTCCTGGGTTCTTTTCGGACTTTCTCAAGGAATAGATTCAATTGAACTAATTTATAATTATATTTACGTCTTTGTGGCTATAATCTCTTTGATACTTAACATAACCCTCATTTATCAACATGAGAAAATTTACTAAGACCCTGGATTTGCAGTTGCAAGCTAACCTAATTAGGCAAGACTTGCTTAAAATGTTAAATGCCGCTGGTTCCGGACACACGGCCGGGCCGTTAGGATTAGCAGATTTATTTACGGCTTTATACTTTAATGTGCTTAAACACAACCCTAAACATTCTCATTGGGAGCAACGCGACCGTTTGATTCTTTCTCCCGGACATGTTTGTCCCATTCGTTATGCTACTATGGCTCATGCGGGTTACTTTCCGGTTAAAGAACTATTAACATTAAGAAAATTAGGTACGAAATTGCAGGGACATCCCAGTAGATTAGACATGCCGGGGGTAGAATTGGCTACCGCTTCGTTAGGGCAAGGATTAGGCGTGGCGGTAGGAATGGCTTTAGCCGCAAAATTGAAAAAGCAGAAACATAAAGTTTTCTGTATCACTTCTGATGGCGAGCATGATGAAGGTTCTACTTGGGAAGCAGTTAATGCGGCGCATAAATATCGTTTGGATAATCTTATCAATATCATTGACCGCAACAATATCCAAATTTCTGGATTTACTTTTGAAGTGTGGCCCCTAGAATCTTTAAAACAAAAATATGAAAGTTTTGGCTGGAAGGTATTAGAGATGAACGGGCATGATTTCAAACAGATTATTTCTACGATAAAGGAAGCGGAGAAGTTCAAGAAACAGCCAGTGTGTATCATATCTCATAATACTCCGGGCAAAGGAGTTTCTTTTATGGAAAATAATTATCATTGGCACGGTAAGACGCCGAATAATGAAGAATTGCAAAAGGCATTAGCGGAATTGCAAGCAGAAGAAAAGAAATTGAGACAAAAATAAGCGAAGGTTTTATTAACCATTAATGGTAAATACTCACCAAAAATGGTAAATAAACAACATTGGCTTTTAATCCATCTTTTTTCCACTTTAAATCATCCAATTACAATAAGGAAAATATCTTTAGATTTAGGTATTCCTTATATGACCCTTAGCCGTATGATTCATAAATTATCTCAACAAGGATTAATTTTGCTGCAAAAAGTGGGCAATTATCACACTTGTCAGCTGAACCTTCAGAATCCAATTTTAAAGCATCACTTGATAATTTCTTCGGAAGAGATAACTAATGAATATCTTTCTAAACAGTCCTTGATCAGTATTCTTCGTAAAACTATCTTAAAATACCCCTTCTCTACATATACTGCTTTGCTTTTCGGTTCTTATGCTAAGAATAAGCAGGAGAAACATTCCGATATTGACCTTGCTATTATCTCTAAAAATAAAACAGTTCTTCAAAAGCTAAAAAAAGAGATGTCTTATCTAGAAAAACTTTACGAAACAGAAATCAATATCTTAATATTCACTCCAAACCAATTTCGAGAGATGTTAACTTCAAAAGAAGAAAATGTAGGGAAACAAATTATAAAAAATAATATCATCCTTTATAACTCTGAATTATTTTGGGAGGTAGTCCTTAATGGAATTTGATTTGGAATGGTATGAACAGAAGTTTAGAGAATTACTCTCGAACAATACGGAAGATAAGTTTTTTATTCGAAGATCTAACCATGATTTTAAAACTAAACTTTATCGTGAGAAAGGCTTGGAAAGCTTTCGTATTGCTTCTTTTCTGCTTTCTGGGACTAAAAATGCTTCATTGAGAAATAAGTTGGACCTGCCCGAACTTTATTTTTGAATTATTGGATAATAATCGTATCTTATTACTCCATGCTTTATTTAGCCAAAGCGTTAATCCTGACTAAAGGCTATGAAACTGACGATCATTTTAGTACTGAAGTGGCTTTAGCTAAGCTGTTTGTAATGGTTAACGAATTGGAGAAAGAAGATTTAGAGATACTCAACCAATCTTACAACATTTTTGAAGAAGAATATATCTCTTATTTTCAAGAAGCAAGAAAAGAAGCGCGGGATTCAAGATACCAAGCCCTTAAATCTTACGAGACTGGAAGAGTGAATACAATCTATAACAATGCCAAAAAGTTTATAGCTAAAGCTAATTTAATCCTAGAAAAGAGGAGCTGAGATGAATCATTTGAAAGTTGGCGGAATTACAATTGTTGCTATTCTTACTGTTAGTTTATTTGCAGCTTTATTCTTTATAGATCGCTCTAGTGGGGAAGCGGTTAAAATGCTTCCTGCTTATGACACTAGATGTATTGATTCTGATAAAGGGCTTAACTTTACGGAGAAAGGGATGACCAAGGGGATTTACCAATCCAAGTTTGCGGTTAAAGCAGATTCTTGTGTTAATTCCAGTCATTTAATGGAATATTACTGCTCTAGAAACAAAGTACAAAGTATAACTAAGAATTGCGGGGAGATGGGAAATTATGGATGTGAAGGGGGAAAGTGTGCATCCTGTCCTAAAGGAAGCTTCAAAATGGATAACAATTCCTGCTCTCCTAATGGAATTCCTTTTTATTTTATTGAAAACTATGGCCCATTAAATTGTTCAAAGAATCTGAATTTTTGTGCTTCTTTTAATTCTGCAAAAAGATATTATGGGTTTGGTACGTACAACCTATCAGCAGGAGGTTATGTGATAATTCCACCTTTTATTTTAAAAAATTATATTGATCAGTTTACTAATAAACTTTACACAAACGTGCTGTGGACTAACAAAAAAGGAAATTTGTTGCTGATTGATTGGCTTCAGATTAATGCTTCTAGCACCTTTGGAATATTAGTTCAAGGGAACAACGAGATCGTTACATTTACCAATGATTGTCAAGATTTTTTAAATAAGTGCGAAATTAATAATATCCCTTTAAACTTTTGTCAAAAGTGGTGTTTTTGGGAGCAACAAGCAAATGAGGTTACTTTTCAAACTAAAAACGTAACTGGTTTTGCAGAAAAAGATTTAGAAAAATTTAACGAATATCTGGTAAAATCATTTCAAAATTGTTATGAGAAAGACACCCATTTCTTAAATATTAGTCTTCCTTACATTACTTATGTTAAAATATCTAAAGTGGATCAAGGAGGGGGATGCAGTAGCGGTACGTTTGTTCATTGTAATAATAATTTAGACTTCATAAACAATTATGTCTTTAGCGAGCATTTAGATAAATTTATCGATGCAGGAGAATGTTTGAATTTTGATGCTCAGTCTCATGAATTGGTTCATTGGTTAATACATGCAACTCCCATTAGTGATTCTGGTGTACTTAATGAAGGTTTAGCTAAATACACCGAAACAAATATTACCAATGTAACTTTTGGTGGATCTCATCTAAAGTGCTTAGAAAATGGTTATCAAAGTTGGTGGGTAGAGGGAGGATGGGAGCCAATTCATCTTTATACAAATTTAAGCGCATTTGACCATAGCGCTGAAGCAGATTTTACTGCAGCTTGTGTTTGGGACTATATTGTTAATACTTATGGATATGACAAATTCGTTCAGATAATGAAAGCCAATGCAGCGTTGCGCTATGTTCCTGGAAATTATCAAGTATTCAAAGACATTATTAATCCTATACTAGGAAAAGATATTTTACCTGAATTAAATGAAAAGTTTAACTTACAAGAAATGACCGTGGGTGTGTGGATGTAAAATGATTACTGAAAGTATCTTAAGATCAACTCCTGAAAGCTTCGACTAAATAACAATGAAAGAAACCAAAACTCCTTAATTCTATAACATAAATTTCAAAGGCAAACTTTATAAATATATCATCATTATGTTAATAATTAACATCATACTGATATAAAATGACCCTATTAAAAATACTAGCACAACCGGAAATAAGAAGACTCTTTGGTAAGCGGGAGCTAGTGATAATTAGAAAACAGCTTTTAGGAGTTCCTTTAAAGAGCTCAGAAAAAACTCGACTTTCCCGCGACATCCGTAAAAAATTTAAAGCTATTACTCTGTTAATTCCCTTGGCCAAAGAATTTGAATTGAAAAAGGGGGCCGAGATTAAAAGACTGATTGAAAAAGCAAAAGAAGCTATTCTTGAAACTAAATTTTTTCCGCGCATAAAGAAGATTATCCTTTTTGGTTCCGTGGCTGAAAATAAGCCCACGCTTCTTTCTGATATCGATTTAGCCGTGGAATTTACTTCCCTTGCCGAAGGAGAAGCTACAATTTTCCGAAGGGAAGTGCTTGGTCAACTAAACGAAAGATTCGATGTGCAAGTGTATAATCAATTACCAACAAAGATTAAAAAAGAAATAGACGAAAAGGGCAAAGTAATTAATGAACGAACGCATTAAAGATAAAATAAACGAAATTGAAAAATATTTAATGCAATTGGAAGAAATAGTGCCAGATAGCTTGGAGGAATACCAAGAAGACTTCAAAACCAAAGCAGCGTGCGAACGTTACTTAGAAAGATTAGTGGAAGCTGCCGAAGATTTGACTTTTTTAGTAATTAAACAGCTTGATTTAGAGTCTCCCGAAGAAGAAAAAGAGATATTCCAGATTCTCTTTCGTACCAAGATAATCAGTTCTGATCTTTCTGATGAACTTAAACAAGCTAAGGGAATGCGTAATATCCTTGCTCATAAGTATGGAGAGATTGATGATACGGTAATTTTCCGGGCAGCAACAGAAGAAATAGGGAAAGATTTAAGAGAATTGATTAAGTCTATTAAGAAAAAGATAAAATGATTAAAACAATAGAAAAACAATCAACCCGCGAGGGATTCGGACAAGCACTGCTAGAACTGGGTAAAGAGAATTCCAAAGTCGTAGCCCTAAGTGCAGACCTAACTGAATCCACCTGCATGCATCATTTTGCAGAAACCTATCCGCAACGATTCTTCCAATCTGGCGTCGCTGAACAAAACATGATTTCTATGGCCACGGGATTAGCTTTAGAAGGCTTTATTCCATTTGCCTCTTCGTTTGGTGTATTCCTGCCTATGCGCTGCTTAGATCAAATCAGAGTATCCGTTTGCTACAATCAGTCCAATGTTAAATTAGTTGCCACACATTGCGGACTGGCTACCGGAGAAGATGGTGCTACGCATCAGGCTCTGGAAGACGTTTCTGCGGTTAGAGCCATTCCAAATATTACTATCATCGAACCGGCGGATTACAATCAAGCCATCCTAGCTACGAAAGCAGCAGCGAAACATATTGGGCCAGTTTATTTACGTCTGCATCGAGGAAATTTTAACGCGCTTACTTCGAAGAAAGAGACTTTTGAAATCGGCAAAGCGCAGATTTTGCAGCGTGGAGATAATATCACCATAATTGCTTCTGGTCCAATCTTAACCGAAGTGTTAAAGGCATCTTCTCAATTACACTTCAAGCCGGAGATAATCAATTGCCATACCATTAAGCCCTTGGATGAAAAAACAATTCTTGCTTCAGTGGAAAAGACCGGAAAAGTTCTGGTGGTGCAAGATCATCAAGTTCATGGCGGCTTGGGTGGGGCTATCGCAGAATTACTCTCTCAGAAACTTCCGGTGAAGGTGGTTATCTTAGGCATGCCCGACCGGTTCGGAGAATCGGGAAAACCCGAAGAATTATGGGGAAAGTATGGATTAAGCGCCAAACATATTCTTGAAAAAATAAACTCTTTATTAAAATGAGAAAAGAACATCTTTACGAAACAACAATTATCGGTGGAGGAATTGCTGGATGTACTGCGGCCATTTATGCGGCGAGAAAGAGAATGGATTATCTTTTTCTTACTGAAATCGTAGGTGGACAGTTTATGGAATCAGGAGATATTTTTAATTATCCAGGATTCAATCAAATTAAGGGTTTTGATTTTGCAGAAACTATTCGAAAGCAATTAGAATTTAATCAGGTAAAAGTAAAAGAAGGAATCTTGGTTAATAAGATTGAAAAGAAGGGAAAACATTTCTTATTGAGAACTACCACGGGAGAATTTCTTTCTAAAACAATAATTATTGCTACTGGTTCGCATCCACATACTTTAAATGTTCCGGGAGAAGAAAAATATCGTAAAATGGGGGTGACTTATTGCGCGATTTGTGACGGGCCCTTGTATAAGGATAAGGAAGTAGCCGTGATTGGAGGAGGAAATTCGGCTTTAGAAGCAGTTGATTTTCTGATCAATATCGCTAAGAAAATTTACCTTCTAAATGTCAATCCCAACTTTAATAATGCCCATAAATATTTACTGGAAAAAGCAGTTAAAAATAAAAAAGTAAAAATAATTTATAATGCTCAAACTACAGCGGTAGTGGGAGATAGATTCGTTTCTGGAATTGAGTATAAACAAAAAGGTAAGAAACAATTATTGAGTGTGAAAGGTGTTTTTGTAGAGATTGGAAGAATTCCGGCCACGACCTTCTTGAAAGGATTCCTTAAATTGGATGAGCATGAACATGTCCAAATTGATGAGCAGACCAATACTTCTGTTCCAGGGATCTTTGCGGTGGGCGATTGCTCTTCCGTGCACGAATATCAATATATCATTGCTGCCGGCCAGGGATGTATTGCTTTGTTGAAAGCAGCGAAGTATTTAGCGAGATTGAAATAAAATAATGTTCAGTTAGTCTTTTAATTTTTATTTAGGGATGTGGAGAATAAACTTTTACCACTTCTTCTAGAAGGTATTTTTTAGAATCTTCTTTTTTTTGCTTTAAATAACAAAGAGACTTCTTCTCTTTCATTTGCGTGTAACACTTTCAATAATTCTTTTGATGGTCTTTCTTCATGGTAATAATACAAAATTACTTCTTCACCTTTCCTTAGTGCTCTAATACTTAGGGACACCTTACCAGAATAAATTTCTTCTATTTTAAGATGATCAACGAATAAATAACCCTCCTCAACAGTTGCTGGGGGTAAATTTATTAAAGAAGTAACTGGTTTTATTTTGGTACCATAAGTTTTTTCTACTGTTGTTTCCAGTAAAGATATTTTTCCTTCGACAAAGTAAGGAACTTCTTTGGGAGGAGTAGCAGAATGGATTTCTTTGTTATATGCATGCAAAACTCTCGCTGGTTTTATAGTTAAGCCTATGCCCCCCAGAGCAGATAGTATTCCAAATCCTTCCATTACTGCTCCAGTAACGGCTGCTCCTGCATCTCCATCAGTTAGATAAGCTCCGATAAAATCAAGAACACCATCCGCAGCAATTGCTCCAATTCCTTTCCAAATCTTTTTATTCAACATTCTTCTTCTAAAGGTGTTATCAACTCCATCCCCTTGAGCAATCCGCTCTAAAGTAAGGTAAGAAGAATTGAGATTAGATGTTTCCATAGGTTTGGAAGTAAAAAGTGTTCTTAATAAAGATTTATTGACTTCAGACTATATTATCAAATAGCTACAAAATGTTTAAAAACCATCCCACGAAAGTAGGCTTATGATTAAGAAAAGTAAGAATTCTGTTGCTCAGGCTACAACGTTAGAATCCTTTGCAGGAGATAAAAAGGACAAGAAGAGATCAGCTAAAGAGCTGATTGAAGTAGAAGAAGTAGATGTTTCTGCACCTAAAGAAGAAATTCTGCCGGCTGTAGAAACTAACGACAACGAAAAATCCAATAAGAAAAAAGTAGTAGTGAAAGCTCTTTTGACTGGAGAGAAAGTAATTACGGAAGCTTCTGATGAAGCTCGAGAATTTTATAACCAATCCCGCTTTGGGATGATGCCAGAAAACGGCAAAGTGGAACTTTCATTATTGGAAGGATTCTATTTATTGGAAAAAGGCAAGCTCAGCATTAAGAATGATGCCGGTAAAAAATTAACCTTTGAAACTTTCTTGAAGAAAGCACGGGAATGTGAACCCAATTTCTGGATTCGCTATTGCGTGTTTAAGGACATTAGAAATAGGGGTTATATTATTAAAACTGCTCTGAAATTTGGAGCAGATTTTAGAGTGTACGACCGCGGCGTAAAGCCGGGAGAAGATCATGCTAGATGGATTGTTTATCCAGTCCACGAAGGAGATACTTTAACGTGGTACGAATTTGCGGCGAAGAATAGAGTGGCGCATAGTACTAAGAAACGTTTGCTGATTGGTATCGTAGATGATGAAGGAGATGTTACTTATTACGAGATCAAGTGGATGAGGCCGTAATTAAGAAATAAAAAGAAAGCTCATTAATCCCAGCTTTCTTCTTCATCCAGGTTAAGATCTTCTTCTTCCTCATCTTCGTCTTCCGGATGCTTTTTCTTCTTGTTCAGTTCAGGCATAGGGTTTAACCTCCGTTTTCCTATAATATCATTCTTTATAATAATAAGTAAATAAATTGGTTTAGAACAGAAATATTTATTTTAGTTTAGAATAACCTTAAAATATTTAAATGTTATCCTTTTCCTCCGGGCAGAAGTCCCAGCCAATTAAACTCGACACGGTCTCGTAATGTCAAACTTAAACTGGTTTGACATACGGTTGGCGCCCGTAGTGCGGCGTTCGCTTCGCTCAGTCTCACAATAGTTGTTTTTATTCTGGGCAGAAATCCCACATGAATTGGAAGAATTTGCGATAACCGTCTGCTAGTAACTTGCTTTTTAGTACAAATTGAATCGGCTCTTCGTAAAGTTCTCCCGGCTTCGCTCCTACAAAAGTAACCACATAATCACCAAAAATATCCACCATGGTGGGGCTGGAATAATTCTTAGGTAAAAACTTGTACGGCTTGCCCACCCATTTAAGTATCTCTGGCTTTTGCTCTTTTACTTCATAATCAAAGAGATGATAAAATTTAATGCCTAATGCTTTTCTTTGCTTATCAAAATGAGGTAGGTAATGTTTTAATCTTGGATCAAGCCACATGGCTTTGGCGCCAATGAAATATACCGGCTGTTTCTGTTCTAAAATTAATCTTAGGTAATTCTTGACTCCCTCTACTCCCCGAAAAAGGTACGCTTCTGCGTCCGGCTCGATGGAAGCATATAATTTTTTCATCTCCGGAAGGTATTGTTCTAAAGCAACTTCTTTTTCTTTAATGATTTCTTTCAATCTTTCGGGATTGATGGCTTTAAAGAAACGTTCTCCTTTGATGAAGGTTTCTGAGGCCAATCCTTTTTCTATTAATTTGTTTAAGGAATCATAAACATTGCGGCGATGCACTTTTGCTTTAATAGAAATCTTTTGTGTATTGGCTTCTCCCAGATATAATAGTGCTTCGTAGACTTTGGACTCGTTTAAGGAAAGCCCGTTCTTCTGCAGGATTTCTTGATACATTTACCTTAAAAAGCAGCTTTTTTACTTAAATCTTTCTGTTTGGGTGGTAGTTACCACCAACAACACTTATATAGTTGGCTGGTGGTGTAGCTACTATTGAGTTAATACAAAACAAAAAGGTGAAAAATAAAAATGAGACTGCACGATTTAGGCGACAGAAAAGAAATGAAATTGGAAAGGGACCCACGCTTCCCTCACTACAAAGTACATTGTAATTTGGAGTTTATGGTGGAAATAGATAACATCGATGATTATCATACTGAACGTAAGGGCGGATGTTTTTCTCCCACCAAAGAAGAAATCCATTATACTTTTGGTGGAAGAGTAATTTTTCTACCGTTAGATAAGATGGGAGAAGAGCGAAGAAATTATCAAGTAAGTATAGAACATCGCTTAGGTACTCCTCAAGGTAATAAGGTAAAATCCAATGAAGAAAGAGGACCGGTAGTACACTTTGGTCCGGAAGAACTGAAGGATTATTGTGAAAAATACTTTCCGGGGTTAGGAATAAGAGGAGAATTAACTCTAGCTACCTTGACTCCCTTGTCCGGAGACTTCTCCAGAAAAGATTTAGTAGAAATGTTAATGAAAGGTTTACAACACAGCGAGATTCCTTATTTGTCTAAGGCTTACCTAACCTTTCTTGATACTTTTAAAATAAAGGAGGAATCTTAACCATGGAAAAATACTTTTGGTGGGCATATAAAAAGGAAGATGCAGAATTTGTGCGAGGGTACCTAACTGCAGCTATGGATCTAAAAATGATTCTAGGTTATGACAAACCTCCCATTCATGAACTAGAATGGCAAGAGAATGGTTTATGTTCGAAAGAAGAATTACAAGAAGCACTTAAAGTGAATCATATTGTTCGAGCTTTAAATCCGGAGTATTTTGTATTTTTAGAGCAAGTTCATCAAGAATTTTATGGAAGAAGAGGATTAGAAGATAAAGTCGGCATAGGTCAAGGAATTAATACAGAGAAAGTGTTGTCATATCTAGATTCTACTCTTCGTCATCGTGGAAGTCTATTTATCCGGTCAAAGTAAGGTAATCGAATGCTGCAGTAGAGAAAACCATATAAAAGCAAATTCACTTTTAGGGAAGATGGCGGACCAAGACAAAATCATGCAGTACCTTTCCATCAATGGACCCTCCTTACCTACAAAAGTAGCCAAGCTTATCGGGACGCAGATACTGATCGCTTCAGCACATCTTTCTGATTTAGCGGCTCAAGGAAAAGTAAGGATTTCTGATCTGAAAGTGGGGGGATCTCCGTTATATTTTTTGTCTGGACAAGAAGAGCAGTTGGAACGCTTTGCTCAGAACAATATGAATCCTAAAGATTATCAAGTGTTGATGAACTTAAAAGAAAAAAAAGTATTGCGGGAGAAAGAGCTAGACTTATTATCCAAAGTGGCTTTACGCGGACTGAAAGATTTTGCTTTTCCTCTTCAAGTTACATATCATGGACAGGCAGAATTATTCTGGAAATGGCAATTGCTTTCAGAAGAAGAAGCCAGCCACGCGATTAGAGATATTCTATTACGAGCAGAGAAGAAGGAAGAGGATTTAAGGCCTGCTCCTGAAGCGGTTCCTGCTTCTTTGCCAGTTCCTCCTAAACCGGTTGCTGCTTCTATACCTCTTTCTTCCAAACCAGTTATTTCTGAGGAAGAGAAAGCCAAGAAGATTGAAGAAATCTGGCAGAAAACGGTAGCCGAACCGGTTAAATCAGAAGGTACGATTAAAGAACAGTTCCATCGTGAAGAGCAGCAGAAAAAGTTGGAAATAGTAGAAAAGCCGCTGGAAAAGAAGGTCAGAAAAGAACGTCCCATCGTGGTAGAAAAGTTGCCTAAAGTGGAAAAACAAATAGAACAGTCAATAGAAAAACCAGTAGGAAGACCGGTTAAGGTAGAAAAGTCAGTAGAGAAGCCGGAGAGATTAGAAACTCTCCTGGAAAAGCAGGAGAAGGCGGAAAAACTTTCTAAAGCAGAGAAATCTAAGAAAAAAATCAGTATGGATTTCTTCACGCAACTGGAAGATTACTTCCAAGAGAAAGGGATTGTGCTGGAGCAGAAAGAAATCTTACGCAAGAATGCTGAATTTAATTTTATACTTAAAGTTCCTTCAGTAGTGGGAACATTAAAATATTTCTGTAAGGCTAAGAATAAAGCTAAATGTGATGAGAAGGACTTATCTTCTGCATATATGGAAGCCCAGATCAAGAAACTGCCTTTACTTTTGTTGTATTCTGGGGAGTTTACTTCTAAAGCGAAGGAGATGTTGGACTCAGGAGCCTTTGAGAATGCGATTGTGAAGAAGATTGAGTAAATTAAATTAATTTCTTTATTGCTTTTTCTAATCCGCTCATTAATACTTTAAGTGGGATTCTATCTATTAAATATCTATTGTACTCCTCTTTGCTTAAGCATTCTTCACAGTCCAAGTACGGCTCAGTTAATTTACTGAAACTTTGAATAGTCAGATTTCCACGCCGGGAATGAAAATTATCATCTGTGATTCTTCATCTTTTAGTAGAATCGTATCTTGCTCTTCAACAAAAGAGTAAGAAGTATGCTTTTTGTAACCAACATCAATGTAACTATGAAAATAAACAAATATCCTTGAAATCCCCTTTTTTTCTGGTGGAACCGATATTTTAAGTTCTAAACTACGAAAGCAAGTACGGGGTTCCTCTACAAGGTGCCATCCACGGTCATAACTACTACAGGTGTGGAGATAAGTATCTCTGTAACTGCCCCCATGTTGGTATATTATTGGATCTTTCTTCTCGCGCAAAGAATTCCTTTGAGCATACCTATTAAGTGTTCTCTGCAAGTCTTCGTCATGGTATACACTACGCACAAATCTTTCGATATCGCTTTCAGGAGCAGTAGCTTGAGCAATACTCTTGTATACATCATCTCTGAATAGTTTCATTTTTCTTCCAAAACATCCCAGAACGACCTAATAAGTGGTTAAACTAAGAACTTCTACTTAATACTTATACCAAACATGTGGGGTATTAATAAATTTAAAAAAGCTTATATATCCTTCTATCCCACATTAAGATATGATTAAGAGATTCACACTGGTTTTTGACGAAGTCATGAAGCAAAAGCTTGCGGAAGCTATCACTAAAGCTAATTGTCGGGAGGTAATCAAACAGTGGTTAGACCGCTTAGAGCAGCTTGGTCCGGATGCCGGAAAATTATTGGATAATCATGTCTGGCTCTATGAAATGAAAAGTAAACATCCACCTTTACGCCTATATTACCATTATAGCAAAACAGCAGAGAAGATTGTTCTCTTTGAATTGGAGATGAAGACCAGCGAAAAGAAGCAACAGAAAACAATAAATCGGTTACACCATAACCTAAATCCCTAAATCTTTCCGGGTGTATTCTCTGACTTTTAAATTATCCAAGCACTCTAAAAGCCTTTTGTAAAGGTTGGTACTACGGAGGGATTCTACTTCCTGTTTTAGCTTTTTATTATCTCGAATCATCTGTTCAAATTCCTGTCGAGGTATGGTTATCGTTTCCATTTGTTGTAAGAAAGAGCTATCCTTTAAATATTTTACTTAGAATAATTAATCAAGTTCGGAATCAACTTCTCTTCTGCTGTCCGTAGATGCTGCTGATAAGTGGCCAGAGAAATTTTCATAATCTTAGCCAATTTACGTAAATCGATCTTGCGCGGAGTGTGATAATACCCTTCTTCGATGGCTAAATCCAGAGCTCTTTTCTGTTTCTCAGTCAGGTCCGGCAGCAAGCGGGGAAAGAAAATCTGGTCCAAATGGGTTTGTTTGAAATAAAGCAGTTTTAAGGAAGGAATATCTTTCTTGGTCTCTTGCACAAACTTGTTGACCACCTCTTTCTCCCAACTGCCGATCTCCCAAGTTTCGTATCCTTCTTTGTCCATCAAGACCGGTTTGATCAAGATTATCTTTGGATTATAATGCTTGACCACTTTATCTTTCGCTTTTTCCAGCAGAAAGAAAGTATTTCCCTTTCGTTCCAATTTTATTACCTTGGAGTCTTGCTCCAAATCTGCCACGAATTCATCCTGCTTCTCTCCAGACATATAATGTAGAGAAGAACTAACTATTTTGTTTTTCTCTTTGAATACAGAAAAAGCAACCGATTGTAAAGTAATTCTAAACTTTTGGCATCGGTTCCCCAGAATACAATCATGTTTATATCTTATCTTGGCTAGCCACATACAGACATGTATGTATAGCTTGTTTTTATACTTTTCTACTATAATACTTTAACTTCTTGAAGTTAGAAGCTCTGCTATCTTCTCGCTTTCGATGTTTTTATTGATAACTGACATTCCCCGTAAGGGACTTCCCCCTTGTCAGTTCGCAGCGAATCTCGAATAAGCTCGACTTGAGGATAGCAGAGCTTCAGAAAGTTAAAGTATTACTTTTCTACCGCAAATCTTTTTAATCCCTTTGCTTCCATTAGGCCTATGGGCCTCCAATTCAAGGATTTAGTAGTAAAGAAGGAGATTTCTATTCAAGATCTCAAAGGAAAGGTCTTGGCAGTAGATTCGATGAATTTATTGTACCAATTCCTGACTACTATCCGCTCTCCCGATGGTTCGGCCCTTACTGACAAGCAGGGTAAAGTAACTTCACATTTAATCGGATTATTCTACCGTACAACTTCTCTGATGGAAGAAGGGCTGAAACTGGCTTTTGTGTTTGATGGCAAAGCTCCAGAAATAAAATTAAAGACTTGGGAAAAACGCAGCCAGATTAAAGCCGAAGCTTCTTTGAAATTAAAAGCAGCCAAAGAAGCGGAAGATGAAGAAGCTATGCGCAAATATGCTTCCCGAACGGCTATCTTAACTAAAGAGATGATTGAAGAAGCCAAGAAATTAATTACGGCTTTAGGCTGTCCGATTGTGCAAGCTCCGTCAGAAGGAGAAGCGCAGACGGCCGCAATGGTCAAACAAGGAAAAGCGTATGCTTCCGTTTCACAAGATTATGATAATCTTATTTTCGGCTGTCCATTAGTAGTTAGAAATTTGTCTCTTGAAGGAAAAAGAAAGAAAGCCGGAACCTTCGCTTACGAAAAAGTTTCTCCGGAAATGATTTCCTTAAAAGAAGTGTTAGAGCATCTGCAGTTGAGTTTGGACCAGCTGATTGTACTAGCCATTTTAGTGGGAACAGATTATAATCCCGGTGGAGTTAAAGGTATCGGGCCGAAGACGGCCTTGAAACTGCTTAAGGAGCATGGAGATAGATTTGAAGAAGTGTTTAAACACGTGGAATGGGAGAAGCATTATCCAGATTTGACCTGGAAAGAAATTTTTGACACCATCAAACATATTCCAGTCAGTTCTGATTACCATCTGGAATGGAAACCAGTAAATGAAAAAGAGGTTTATCATTTATTAGTTGATGAGCATGATTTCGGTGCAGATAGAGTTAAAGTAAAATTAGATAAGCTTCTAGAAAAGAAAGAAGAGCAGAAGCAGAAAGGTTTAGGAAGTTTCTTTTAACTCTTACTATCTCAAAAGAAATTTAAAATTAAGGATAATCAATACAACTTTCTTCATGTTGATAAGTATTACATCGAAAAATTCTTTTGATTGTTTTCACCCATCCAACGAAAAAACCATATTTTTGTAAGGCAAGGATTCCATATTCTGAGCAATTTGGATAATAACTACATACATTTATTCTTCTTTTCTTTAAATCTATTTTTGCTTTCAAAACTTTAATATGCTTTCGATAAACTACTTTTATCATCCATAAGCTAAATCTAAGTGGCAGATTATACCTGTTTTTTAAAATATTTGGCTGTTTTTGTGACATTAGAACTTCCAAATTTAGGACATGATTTTAATTGTGCACGCTGTTGAGTCAATTGGGTATTTGCATTACTAGTGGCTGCTCCAACACACGGATTACAACAATTACCCATTTGAAGAAATGCATTCATACCTATTTGTGACTTCATTTGTTTTTCTACAGAATCGAGGTAATGCCATTTATGCTTACACTCATTACAAACACAAGCCCATTCTTTGACATATTGTTGTTTCTCAGACCAAGTTAATTTTCGATATTCTTCCTCATTCATTTGGGTTCACTCTTTTGACGTTGTGGTTACAGTTTAATTTACTTTCCAAGGATTTCCTTCTACAAAATTCTTACGGTTTATGTTACTCTTTTGCCATCTTTTAGATGTTTCATCATACCACATACAACATAATGTTTCCTCTAATTTATCGGGTACCATCCCAAAGGTTGAACATTGGGGGTTATTTGGAGTGTTACTTTTATCCTTCCAAAAACTTCTTTCTGTTTCGATATCCCCATTTAATTGCCAAACAAAAGACTTTGCTTCAGCAATGGGATTACGTTGAGAATGCTGGTAACTTTCTATCTGGACACACTCTAGATAATTCGAAGTCTCAAAGAAATCCAAGGAGTAGAGACATTCTTCAGCGTCCACTTTGTAAGACATTTTATTACACCACTCTAGTGAGAATTCTTTAGAATCATCCATTACTCCTTCTACTTCAGGACTACTATCTGATTTTTCAATAGATACGTAATCACTGGGTACAGCACATCCAACCAATATGGATAAAGTAATCAATATTCCTAAAATGAATAAAATCTGTTTCATTACTTCTAATTAAGCATTTAATCTTTTTATTCTTTTTGGTATATATCTCCTCTTTCTAACAATTAAAATTCCCGATAAAGAATAGTAGTTATTCTACTACTCTACATCTTTAGGTAAATTATCCAGTAATACACTATTTAATAAACCAGTAAATATGATTTTAATAATAAATTAATAGGATGTAATCCTAATGAAAACAGAAAATTTAACTTTGGGCTGTGTAAAAACCATATTTGCTTCAGGACAGGCTCCTGCAGTAGATTTTATTAAAGAAACAAGGGAGCAGATAAAAGAAACTAAAGAAAAGGTTAAGGAGATTCAATGGACCCAGTTGGTTATGTTGTTTTTGACATTATTAATGGCTGTTAAAATGTATTTTCCTAACTTTTTAAGTTAGTTTCAAAATGCGATAATCTACTTGAAACAACCAAAAAGTTTAAATACCAAAGGGTATCTTATGGTATCATGGGAACACAAATTAACCTTCGGTTATCGGACGAGCTATTAGTTAAGGCTCAAGATTATTCTACTAAACATGGCTTCGACAATGTGCAAGAATTCATTAAAGAAACTATTCGGGAACGTCTGTTTAATGAACCCACTATGTCTGATGCTGAACTTAAACTGGTCTTAAAATTAGCTGATGCAGTAAAAAGGGATAAAAAGATATTGGGCACACGAGAGGAACTTAATTCTAAATTGAAACGGAGTGTTTAAATGGTCTTTGAGATCATACCCTCCAAAATATTTTTAGAACAGTTAGATGATTTAAGTGATGAAGCCAAAGAATTGATTGAGAAAAAGATTGAAATTTTGGAACTTAATCCTTCTCACTTCAAACGAATAACGGGATATGGGCTGTTTTTGTTCCGCATCCGTTTTGAAAATATGCGTAAAGAAAAACGTTTGGTTTATTTAATCGATGGGTCAAAAGTAATCTTGCTTTGTATTTTGGATAGGAATAAAGAGTATAAAGATTTAGAAAATTATTTGAAAAGATCGGATTTAATTTGATTAAAAATGCTTGTTACTACCGCCAAAATTGAAGGAAGAGCAGAAACAGAAAGGATTAGGTAGTTTCTTTTGATTTGGTTTCTGTACTTTTTCGGTTGGCATATCCTTTACTTACTTTTTCTCCCCAGAAGCTTGGTAAGGTATTAGTAACAAAACCACGATAATTGTCAGTATAAACGTAAGTTAAACCGGTTTTATCTTTTAGTTGTTCAAAATCATTATTAGCTTGCTCGTAGATATCTTGAATCTTTTTTCTTTCGAAGTCTTTCTGAAGTAAGCTACTGGCTTTAAGCAAAAGATAATCCGCTTGCCGAATGGCATTAATCTCTAAGTTAGAAGAATTTTGGGTGATAAAAATCACACTTAGGTCTTTATGTCGAGCAATCAACAGAATCTCGGAGAGAATCTTGTTGGCATTCGACATAGCATTGCGGCTATTGAACTCAATTCCTCCTTCATCAATTAAAATTACTGCATCATTCTCAATTTGATCGATATTAGTAACTACTTTTATCCAACTAGGCAGAGCTTCTTCTTTAAAACCGAGAGCATAAGCTTTCTGGTTAGTTTTAGAATGAAAATTTTCTAAAAGGCGCATTCCCAAAGCGCTCTTACCTGTTCCTCTTGCTCCTAAAATCAATCCGATGATACTTTTGTTAGAAAATAATTTTGATTCAAAGTCTTCAAGTTTGCCTTTTTTCAATAAGATTTCTTTAAAGCCGTCATATTTAGCAGAAGTTTTAGGTTTTTGTTTTTCTATCTCCTTTTTTGTCTTCTGTTCTTTTCTTATTTTTACTCTTTCTCTCCATTTTCTGAGAATATAACGTATAAATAAGTATAACCCTAAAAAAGGGTAATAAAATACTACTTTAAGCAAGAACCACCATACCTTATTCAACTCTTTTTTAGCTTTTTTACGCATAATTCTATTATTCTATCTAAGTATATAAAGTTTGTTTCAAAAGAAAGGAAAGCTTTTTATTCTCGGAGTCCGTCCTTAGGTCTATGCTCGCCGCCACTACTGAACTGAAGAATGCCCAGAAACTTAAAGAATATCTGATGAAGAATAATCTGATTAATACTGCTTATCTTTCTGTAAAAGAATTTGGGCAGATTTATTTTCCCATTTTGAAGAAGATTAAGTTAACGGAAGGGGTGATTGTAGATACTAAATTTACTTTTCCTAAAAAAGATCGAGAACTAAGCGTGGAAGAATTACTAAAAGGAAAATTAACTGCTAAACAGATGGAATTGATTCCTAAAGCACAAGAGGTAGTGGGAAAAATTTTAATTTTAGAAATTCCAAAAGAATTGCAGGCGAAAGAAAAGATTATTGCTGAAGCTTACCTCAAAGCCAATAAATCCTTAGAGACAGTAGTCAAGAAAGATGAAGTATATACTGGAACTTTTCGAACACGCAAGGTAAAAGTTCTAGCAGGAAAGAACCAGAAAGAAACTTTGCACGGAGAAAATGGAGTAAAGATGTGGGTGAATTTAGAAGAAACTTATTTCTCGGCTCGTTCGGCTAACGAAAGATTGCGTATAGCAAAATTAGTGAAACAGGGAGAAGAAGTCTTAGTAATGTTCTCATGAGTAGCGCCATTTCAGTTGGTTATCGCTAAAAATTCTCCGGCTAA
>JBBSWE010000177.1:0-3370 GCA_038046445.1 Nanobdellota archaeon
AAAAGAGGAGAAAGATGCCCTACTATTTATATCATTCGTTTAGTATACAGTATCCGAGGAGAGAAAGGAGTAAAAAAGAGCTTGAAAATAGGCTCATCACAGATTATTTTTTGGAAGATAATTTTTCCAGGCGGTTTATAACTGCGGAAGGAGTTTTCTTTTTAGGAAGGAGATGACGAAAGGATTCCAGCGCTTCTTTTCCTTCTGAACGGAAGGAAGAAGGAGTTTCGAGGAGTTTAATTTCAACCTTTTGGGCTTCTTTTATTTCTTTCAGAACTTTTTTCGAACTGAAAAGAGCCATCTTCTCCCACAGATTTTCTTTTTTACTTTCCCCCTCATTTTCTTCAGGTTTTAAAGTAGAAACAAGAGCAGAATTTATTTGATGCGCATGAGTTAAGCGGTTTAACCGATGCAGATTATGAAGAATGTCTTCTTTCTTTTCCACTTCCTTGGGAACTAAGCCCGTTTCCGCAAAAAACTTCTTTCTTTCCTTCTCTTTAAGATGGTGTTTTTGTTGCGGAGTAAGCTTCTTCTTAAAGGTAAACCTGCTTCGTACAGAAGAGGTTCCTGGGGGACGGAAGGAATTTTCAGTAAGAGATGATCTTTTCCGTAGCGAATCAAATTTACTTTTCCACCTAATCCAAAAATAAAATCCTAGGAATAAAATTAAGATTAACAACACCCACCAAAATATTCCTACAGAACTATTTTTATTTTCTTCTTGCACTAAAGGAGAAACTAAGAGAGAAGAATTCTCTTTTCCTATCGTCGTTTGCTCTTCTTCGGCACTTATCTCGCCACACTGATGAAGACAAACTTCTTCGCTCAGAGGAGAATTAAAAGAATAGGTTGGTGCTTCTTTATTTTTAGATTCTATTTCGCACAACCAGTGGTTCTTTTTAAAATTACAATACTCTTCTTCCGAATACTTAAACTGACAGCAGCCGGGAGAGCACCACTGCTCCTTTTCAGATAAATCAAAACTTCCTGCAGAACATTTTCCTAAGAATTCTTCACGGCAGGTGCTTTTGCACCATACTTTTTTACAAAAAGGGAATTCGTTTAAATTCTGACAATTATCTTCTGTAGAAAAATGTTTTTCTAAACCGCAATCGCTGTAAAAGAAACATTCTTGTTGTGCCTGTTCTGTTTCCATATCTGTACAGTAGAAAGCACTATCGGAATAAATGAAGCAGCCGGTTTGAGCAGAGACTAAGATAAAAGAAAAAATGAAACTAGTCCATAATAATAAAATTATTTTTTTCATAGTTGTCATAGTTATTTATCTTCCTTACATGTTCCACTATCACAAGTTCCGCGAAAGATCCCGTTGTAATCACTGTCACACAGATTACCTTGGTGTCCGGAACAACCCGCTGCATATTTAAATGGAGGATTATTTGAGACAGGTTTTTTATTAGATTTTAAGAACTCTTTTCCGATGCTATAAAGAAGAGCATCTTCGCCGCCTTCAGAAGGTAAGTAGTAAGGAACGGCCGTACTGCCCGTATAAACCAAGGGTTTACCGTCGGTTACAGTTACAAATTCAGAACAACCATCTGTTCCACTACACCACCCCCACTTTCCATTATATTTTATTATGCTAAAAGCAGGTTTTCCCTCACAGGCTGGAGGTATTCCTTTGCATTTAGCATCATCGCCAGCAGGTTTTCCATTATACCCGCAAATCAACCTCTGTTTAACAGAAGGACTGCTAGAAGTGCTATTAGATAGAATATATTCTATTTCTCCTCCGCAAATGTTACCTCTGTTCCCATCACAATAACGCACTGGTACTTCTAATATTTTTTTTCCATATTCATTTTTACCATAACATCCCGGCACAGGGTCCACGAAACACACCTCGGTATTCTTCTTATGAGTCCATCCGGAAAGAGGAGTATCGGGGCTGCCGACACAGCAGCTATGCGTAGCTTCTAAAGGATTGAAAGGAGCAGTATTATTCTGAACAAAAGTTCCGACCTTATTTTCAAAATCATAATTAGAAAATTCGAAAGTATGGTAAGGATAAGCGAAGGGCCGCTGCGGATTCTGGTGCGGTAAACATTCTTTCACGATAATCTGCGCCGCCGCCGAAGTGCTTTTGTTCAACTCTCCACCGCAGTAAGTGATAGAAAAAGAGAGATTTAGCTTTCCGGTAGAAGTTTTTGTCATGAAATGATTATAGTTAGAATTTTCAGAACTAAAAATACTTTTCCAGTTTTCTAAGATATTAAAATTTTTGTAATCTTCAAATTTACAATCATGTTTTCCGTTCCAGGGCAGGCTGAAACAACTTTGCTCCTGCAAACCGGAAGGAGATTGATACTCAAAACTGAATTGTTCTGTTTCTTCTTTATTGGTATATTTTAAATTTACTTTTGCTTCGGAAATTCCTGCCAGAGATTCTCCGGGATAAGTTATATTTACAAACACTGGATCTTCCGTAGAAACGATATACGCCCCATAAAAATAATTATTAATGTCTGAATAAGGAAGAGTGAGAGACAAATTAGTGCTGATGGGTTTATCGATCAACACCCGTACTTCTTGCCGGTCGTCTAAACCATGTTCATCTTGGGCTTTAGCCGTAAGAGTATAAAAGCCGGGAGCTACTGAGTTTACCTTTTCTTTACTGATATAAAATTGTTCGGGCGGCAGAAGGAGAGCAAGAAATTTTAATGTTATCGGAACATTTTCAAAAGAATAAGTAAATTCATCTTCGTCCGGATCTCGAGCGTAAAGGGTCAAATTAATTTCGGCTAAAGAAGAATTATCGTTTCGAATAGCCAAATAATCATAACCAGGTTCCGCATTTGGACAGCCATAACGCTGCACATAATCTAGAGCAGGAGGACGATTCTGTCGGGCTAGACGGAAATAGTAAGGATAGGGAGTATTTAACACAGTATAGATGTCTGGAGTAAAAGTAAATACGTCATCACCATTAGATAATTCGCTGCGAATAGTTTTAACTCCTAACGAATTATAAATATCATAAGGGCCGTATGCTGAGCTTTCTAAGAAATCTGGAGTATAATTAAATTCCAAAAAACGGTAATCCTGTTCTAAAGCACGAGTTACGGCTGAATCTAATAATTTTCTGAATTGGGAAGGGTAAAAGAAGTCAAAAGTGCTCAGCTGGAAGAACTGCTCTTTTCCCACGCTGAACTTCAAGGGATAATCTGCTTTCACAGCGATACCATCATCCTGAATGTTTACGGTCAAAGAAAGATTAGTGGATTCAATCTTAGCGGTTTTAGAAATATTGCTTCTGGTGAAATTTTCTACACAGAGAATGGTCCGGTCGGCGAGATAACTTTCCATCTCTCTACGGATGGTTTCTATCTTTAAGTTTAAATTGCCAAAA
>JBBSWE010000177.1:3380-7623 GCA_038046445.1 Nanobdellota archaeon
CCCATTTGAATGTTGGGATGGGTGTACTCGCAAAAATAAGGAGATTGATCGGTTTTGCTATTACAGGGATAAGCGTTAGGATAATTGATATATTTCTTGTTGGAGATGCCATAATAAATCCTAAAATCTTCAAATCGGGTTCCAGTTAGGTCATTAAAGTTAACCTTTCCTCCCGGCTGGTCGTCCCAAATCTGCCCCTGCTGGCCTAACAAAATCAATCCTTGTTCTAAAGAATCTTGCAGACAATCTTCCACGTAAATGCGCATAGCTTCTTTCTTGAACAGGTTAACCGTTAGGCGTTCCTGCTCCCCTTGCAGTTGAGTTTTTTGAGTAGAACTGTAAGCGCTCATTACAAAAATGAAAGCAAAAAGAAGTAAAAGACCAATAATAATGAAGACGGTCACTTGGGCTTTAATATTAAAATGGACTTTATAACATCTAAAGTTACCACTAAATCTGCTCACTGACCTCTTTTTTTCCATTAGAGAGAATAAAAGCAAAGGGACTTATAAATTTTTGTCTGGTTTCAAGGACTTATCTGTTGAAGAATTATAAACAACGTTTATGTCCTGACGGACCGATGCATTGAGTAAAGCCTTCTTGTTTGCAATCTCCGTCAGATCCGCAAGTAACGCCGATGACACTACATTCGTTCCCGTCTGAATATTCATCACAAAAATAACTGACAGGACAATCTTCGTCAATATTACAATCTTTTCCGGGCACTTCAATGCATCGACGATGTCCTTCTGTACCACCGCACTTAGCCATTATTCCTGGATGTTGAATTATTACACAATCTTTATTTAAAGTGCAAGGATAATCTATAATATAACATCCATGATAAATATTGGTATCACAATAATAATTTTCAGGACACTGGTTATCATCATCGCAAGGAGAAGTTAAACAGGCCCCTCTCAGACATTTCAAATCATTATAAGGATCGCAATCTAAAGTTCCCTTACAAGGTTCACCTAATTGAAGAGAACCATAACATTTACCAACCAAGTTTCCTGAACTCGACTCGGTTTCAACGCATTGTAAGCCAATTTTGAGACAATCAAAAGACAATTCTCTCTCAATCCAGCCATCACAAATAGTTAAGTTAGAACCTTGACAATATGAATGCCCTTCATGAGAATCAATGCACTTGTTATTAGTTATACATAAAGGTATACCCAACCAATCATTCTGTGAATAACATCGTTTTACCTGTTCTTCAGAAGCCAATTTAAATTCCTTACATTCATATCCTTCTGGACAATCTTCATCAGAAGAACAACTCTTACTACATACTCCTTTTCCATTGTATGATTGAGAGTTTAATTCTAATTGCAAAACTAAACATTTATTATCTCCTTTCCCGTCAAAGCAATCGGCATCAGTACTGCAGATATCACATAACTCCTTACATTTGCCGCAGTCTTGCGGACAGGTGGCGCAATTCTCCTGTAAATAAGCATCACACTTGCCATTGCCGCAATCAGGCTGCTCGATACATTCTCCTTCTGCTGAACAGATTCGGCCTTGTCTACAATCATTATTACTAGAACAAGGAGCATAACTTTCTGCGCTGCCGCAAGCAATCGCTCCCATAAATAATAATCCCACTAATCCCTGACGAAATGGATGAAGTAAACTTTCTAACATAATTACTTTGAAATAGTAAACTTATTTATAAATTTTAGCCAACTATTTTATTTCTGCTCTTAATTGGGCCGTAAGCTGCGGCCACAAGAATTTCAGTCCAGCGATTGCTTCCACCCTTTGGATCTTATCCTGAACAGAACAGTTTAACTTACCTTCACCAGACACTTCTTTAAACAATTCTACGTTCAGTTCGGGCGGAGTTTTCAGGTTCAAAAGATAATCGCACACCGGAGTTTCATAATTTTCATATTCGGCAATTAAAGTTTGTTTTTCTGCAGAAAAATATTCCTGCAAAGCGCGCACTTTCTTGTCGGCATGGTTAGACAGATACAATTGATGATAATTTTCTGCCGTGCTCACAAATTTGCTTTCGCTAGAAAGCTGGCTGCTTCCTGTTCCAAACAATCCTTTTAACCAATCAACTGCCTTATTGATAACTGAACTGAAGAAGGAAGGAGATAAAGAAATTCCCTCCTTGGCAAAGATGACCGCGTTAAGCCGGGGAGCATACCACAGATCTCCTTGAATTCCCTCGCCCAAGTTACATTGTACAAACTCGGTAACATTATTAACTTCAGCTAACGGACAGACCGTTTCCACCCTGCTTAAAGGCACATCCAAAGCCAAAAGGAAAGAGCTGCTGTCATTAATCGGTTTGTTTAAAGTAGTAGCGAAAGCCACTTTTATTACTCCGCTTTCTTTATATTTTAACACGCAAACGTTATTGATGCAAGTATTTTCATGCAAATTATCGTTGTCTTTAATCAAACGCTTCCCTTCTCCGTCCATAATCTTATCAAAGCAGGTGCTGATGGCGGTGGTGGTTATTTCTGTTGCCAATAAATCGCTGCCGTTAGTACTTCCTTCTGCTACCTGCTGAGCCACGGTTCCTCCTAAATAATTATCTTTCTCACTGAAATCTAACAGCGCCCGCTGATAATTATCGCAATATAATTCATAGTCGTCTCCTTCATTAATTACTTCCAATAATTTACTAGCTAAAAATTTGGTACGGGAAGTCCACTGCCCATTCTCGCAGTAATGGTCAAAAATGTATTCCCCAGAATTAATGCAAGTGGGATATTTTCCTTGATAGAAGTCCTGAGCAGTATAGCTTTTATCTCCACCAAAATTGTGACTTAAGACAAAGCATTGTTCTTGTTTCGGACAGAAACCCCATTTCATTAGATCGTTAGTCCAATCTCTTTTAGGAGGGAAATTGCTCCACTTTCCTTCCACACAACGATAGAAGCGGCCGCCTTCTACCTGATCTACTAAAGAAGTGAACTTGCTCATATCTTCTACACAACGATAGCCGTTCCAGCAATGATTGTCTGGACAGCAAGCGGCACCGCTCCTCTCTTTATAATCATTATTATAATTATAGCTAGCTGCACCTAAATTATCTACTAATTGCAATTGCGGCTGGAGCACTTCTCCCGGACCGATAAATTCCACTATCAGATAAGAGGCGCTTTCGGTTTCAAAATCAGCTTCATTTTTAATAAGCGGAGTTCCGTCCTTATCTACCAAAATAAATCGATATTCACAAGAAGAATTCTGTGAAAAATGTAATTTTTGGTTGGGAAAGAGAGCGATTTTTTCTGAACGTAAAATTTCGCCACTAGCCAATTTGACCAGATTACTATCGGCATTTTGCGCCAGAACTTTTTCTTTCAGCATAAGAGACGAAGGGGCAGGAGAAATTTCCCAATGAAGAAGTTTATCTTTCTTCTGAACGAAATTAGCGTTAGGTAAAAAGTTTCTTCCGGGTAAAAGAGGAGCAGTATAATTGCGTTGTGCGGGCAGGATTAAAGTACTTTTCAACTTCAGTTCAAAATTGGCAAAAAAGTCCGTCGCATTCTGTTCTCCTTCCTGCGGCTCTTCATACCCCACCTCATACAAAGTTTCGTTACTCCAAGAATTGATAGTAGTATACTCTTCTGTTCCTTTGACGTGCAGAACGCTGGGAGAACAGAACATACTTCCTTTAACGCTGCAGTAAGGTAAGTTGTTTAAAAGATTAAGCATACCGACGCCTTCTAAATAGCTAGCGGCTTGACAGCCAAAGAAACCTTGTTCGGGCGTAGACGCTTTCTCTTCAGTAGAATTGGCCGGTTTCGGCGCTTCAGTATTAACATAAATAATCTGCTGGGCTACCTTCTTGGCTTGAATAATCCCATATTTTTTAAAAGTTTGATTGGGAGAACTGATCAAGACCGGCTCTTTTACTTTGGGATCTTCACTGATAAAATATAGTTCGTACAGTTCGGGATGGGGATTAGTTATTTTATAATTTGGTTCTCCAGGCAATGGGAAATAACAGTTTTCTTGGTCGCAAGGATAATTTAAAGTTTTAGTAAGAGTATGAGAAGTAGTTGTAGGAGAATCGATTTTACGATTTTCTGCTACTAAAACAAAATTTTTTATACCCAAAGCTAAATCTCCCTTGCTTAGTTCCCCTTCCACTAATTCTCCAGTTAATATATTGAAGAAGAAAATTTTAGTTCCGGTAGAAGAGCCGCTGGGGTCTAGTTTCAGTTTGGTAAGAATATATTTGGCTGGAATGGAAGTGCCATCCGATAACTGT
>JBBSWE010000178.1:0-14644 GCA_038046445.1 Nanobdellota archaeon
AGATCAGTTTTAATAGCAATAAGCTAATAACTTTCCTCCAACCTTACTTTCTTTAGCTTGATAATGAGTCATGATTCCTTTAGAAGTGGAAACGATAATCACTCCAAAATCCTTGGAAGGCAAGTATCTCTTTTCCCACTTTTCGAAGGTGTTTTGTTTAGTGGAGAAACGGGGCTTGATTACTCCGCACTTGTTAATATTGCCGAGTAAGTTCAGCTTTAACACGTTTCCTTTTCCATCTTCTATCTCTTCATATGAGCCGATGTAATTATGATCGTTCATTAAAGTAAATACTTTCTTGATCAGTTTCGAGGCGGGCTTAATCAGTACATCACGCTTTCCTACTTTTTCGGCGTTTAGGATCTTCGCCAAGGCCGCTGCTAAAGGGTCGTTAAACATTTTTTTCCTCGATATTTTTAGCTATATTTTTTAAATCCGATGTTCGGTCCGATTTCGCGGAAGCACTGTCGGCATAAATTAATTCCATACTTGTTAATCAAGCCTCGGCTTCTTCCGCAGTTTCGACATTTTTTCAAAGCAATTCCGCAAGTTCTTTTTTTGGAAAGGTTAAATTTGATAAATTTAGCTTTCTTTACTGGTTTGGCATTCAGTTGAGTGAATGCTTTTTTAGCGTCGCTGGTGGTCATTTTACTTATTTAACCTCCACACCTAATTTTTTAATGAAATCGATTGCTTCTTCTTTATTGATTTTATGATGTTTGCTCAGCGCTTCCGGTTTTAATTGGCGTTTCTTTACTCGGTATCCGGGCCTTTCTAAAGTTACCGCTACTTCCAAACCCATAATCTTCAATTCAGGATCATACTCCATTCCTTGGATATCAATATATTCTGGTAAACCAAAAGATAAGTTTCCTTGATCGTCAAAGTTTTTACTGCTGAGAGTGTTTTCTTTTGCGGCCATCAAGCGTTTAAACAGTTTTTCTGTTTCTTTTCTTACTGTAACCTTACAGCCGATGACTAGTCCCGGCCTTAATCCCCATCCCGGTATTCTGCGGTTGGTCTTAGTCTTTACCGGAGTCATCCCCGAAATCTTTTGCAGCAATTTTAGTCCTCGTTTTAAGTGCTCTTCATCTTTTCCTGAACCGATGTTTAAAGTGATCTTAGCAATACTAATATCTTTCATCTTATTCACTTTGTTTTCTTTTGCAGGTGTAGTCATTTTAAGGTTATTATTTAATTTTATTCTGATTTATTTTTAATTTCAATTAGGGGCTTCTCTTTACCTACTACAAATAAGTAGCTTTTAGCGGTTTGAACTTCTTCTCCATCTTTAATATAAATCGCTTCTTTTCCTTTAATCTCTTTGAATTTTCCCAAGTCCCCATTATGTTTACCTTTGGTTAGGAACACACTTGCTTCTACTGTTAAAGGTAAAACTTCTTTAATCTTATAATCGGGAAGAGTAATTACCAAACTATCTCCGGTTTTAACTTTGGTATCAGTAATCAAATTTTTACCATCGTGTAAATTTACTTGTACTTTCGATCCGGACAAGGCAGTTTTCCCCGTAACTTTACAAATTTTGAAATGGCTTTCTGTCTCATGGATAGGAACGATAATGATTCTTCCTTTGTTATCCAGCAAGAGTCGATAATATTGTTTAGTAATGGGAATCTTTATCACATCGAATAATCCTACAATAAAACGGTATTCTTTTCTTCTTTTTCCATCAACTAAGATTTCATTATTGGTTAGCACTTTTCTAGTTTCAGCTAAGGTGGAAGCCAATTTCAATTCGTCACGGATAATGGTGCCTAGGGCCATCCCTTCAGATAAAGCATGTGCTCCGGCTTTAGGTCTGATAGTGAAAGTTCTACTTTGACGATCGATGATCCAGGTTTTTGGTGCAGGAATTCTCTTTAAGTGATTTTTCATTTTTCTCCTTTACTTCCTTTTATTGATAGTTTCTTTTTTAATCACCGGGTTTACTTTCTTTTCCGGCGAGTTATTTTTACTCTTGTCGCTGCTCAACTTATTCTTTCTTTTCTTATCCTCTAAATTTAAGTCAAGGATAATCAAATTTGAAGGGTGTAAGGGGAAGGGAAGTTTAGTTCCATCTTTTTTGATGTTTTCTATTCCCGTCACGATCACTCTTTCTCGTTTTAAAATGACTCTTTCTACTTTTCCTTCCTTCTTAGCGAACTGGCCGCGTAAGATCTTGATTTTATCTCCCACGCGTAATTGTAAGTTTCTTACTCCATACTTCTGACGCAATTCTTTTGATAAATGGGTATGCATAAATTTCTGTTGAATGTGTAACGGAGCGTTATAACGATAAAGACGTTGTTTACCCGGGTTAACACTTCCGTTCCAAGCGGTGGAAAATTTTTTTTCAGTCATTTTTGTTATTGATTTGTATTATTCGTTTTGAAATTTTATTTTTCGTATTACACTCTTTTCATTATAGTATCATGCTAGCCACTTTAGCTACCGCCGGCCATCTTTCTGCCGCTTCTTTAGCGATTGGTCCTTTAAAGATGGTTCCCTTGGGGTTACCCTTATCATCTTTTAAAACTACTACCGCATTATCTTCAAACTTAACTCTTATCCCATCTGCTCGACGGAATTCTTTCCTCTGTCTCACCACTATCGCCGGAACTACCGTTTTACGCATTTCTGGCTTACCTTTTTTTACTGCCACCATCACAAAGTCGCCCACTCCGGCGCAAGGTATTCTACCTTTAACGGTCTTATGTCCTTTTACTGAAAGGATTTTTACTACTTTCGCTCCCGAATTATCGCATACATTTACCCATGCTTCTAAGGGCAAGGGGCGAGTGACGCTACTTTTGATGGCTTTCATTTTTTGTTTTTAAGTATTTTACTTTATTTGTTTTATTTTTTAATTTATTTTTAATATTATTCTGCAGTTTTATGCTCTGTTTTTTTAGTTTTCTTGTGTGCAGTTTCTTTCTTCTCTCCATGATTCTCATTTTTTTTATCGATATGAGCAGCACTTTTTTCTTTAATCTGAATAACCACATGATTTTTAGTTTTGCTTAAAGGTCGGGTCTTAGCTACCAATACTTCTTGTCCAATCTCAGCGTTTAAGCAAGCGGGATTGTGAACGCGTAAGCGAGACCTCTTCAGTTCGTATCTTTCATACTTGTGAACATAATTTGGGCGGAACCATTCGATGGTAGCGGAATGGTTAATATCTTTCTTGACTACCTTGCCAGTAAAAAATTCTCTTTTTACATTAATTTCTCCATGGAAAGGGCACTTCTTATCAGTACATTCTTTGTTTGGGGCTTTGATGCCCAATATTTCGCTTTTCATTTGTTTTAACCTTTTATTCGTTCTTCCGGTCTTTTGGTAAGGTCCTTTCCGTCCAAGATTTGGTTGCTTCTCTTGAGCCGGAAGACCAAGTTATTTTTGAACAACGTTTTGATTCCGTGGTTCTGTTTGATCTTTAGGGTGAATTTGGTCTCATCCACGATTTTTCCTTTCAACTTCAAGTTGCTGGGGTTCTTGGAAGAGAGGACTTCCATTTCTTCCCCGATGAGTTCATAGGGAAAGTTTTTTTTCATCATTATCACGATTTAATCGGAGCGATCCACTTCAATGGTTTCTTCTGGAAAACCCAGATCCACCAAAGCCGCTTTCATGCGATTCTTATGATCGCCTTGTAATTCTATCTGTCCACCCTTAGCTGTTCCGCCGCAGGCAAACTTATTTTTGAGTTTTTTGAATATTTCTTCGATGTTAGCTTCTTTGCTAATCCCGGTAACGATAGTATATTTCTTACCGAACTTTTTCTTTTCTATCTTAACTAGGATCTTCTGTTGTTCGCGAGCAATCATCTCGCAAACGCAGAGGTCTTGGGGCAGACCGCACTGGTTACATACTTCAACCATTTATCTTTCCATAACCTCCTTTTGTTTAAGTAGAGTAAGTATTCTAGCGATATTTTTCTTAGTTAACCTTACCTTTCCTGGACTGGTGGGATTAGTTCCCGTAGCTACTTGAGCGTTCATTTTTAAGAGTTCCTTCTGCAATTCTTCTTTTCTCACTTGCATTTCTGCCGGAGAAAGTGCCCGTAACTCTTTAGTGATTTTCATGATTGATTTTCCTCTTTCTCTTCCAAAACTTCTGTTTCAGAAGTAACCGGAGCAGTTTTTTCTTCAACTAGTTCGGCTTTCTTTTCTTTCTTTACTCGAGGAGCAGATTTTTTCTTAGGAGCCTTTTCACCTTCTTCTGCTTTCTTGGTACTACTTTTCTTACCTTTCTTTTCTCCTTTATCTTCAGTTTTAATTTCTTCAAAAACGGTTTGCGGTTCGTTCAACACTTCAATCTTATCCGGCAAAATCAAATCAGGAGGCATAATGGACACTTTGACTCCCACAATTCCACTTTTCAAAAGAGCAGAAGCTTGGGCTTTACGTACTCCACTGACCGAGATATCTCCACATTTCTTCAAGTAACCTTGATAAAATCTCCAACTTTTAGCCCGAGAACTAGGAATTTTTCCGGAAATGATTAATTCTACTCCCATTGCTCCAGATCGCATTACATTTTCCATCACTTTATGGCCGACACTCTTAAATCTCTGCGATCCAAAACGCTCTAAAGCACTCGTGACTTTTTCTGCTACGATTTGAGCGTCAAGATAGAGATCACGAACTTCATTAATTTCAATCTGGGGATTTTCTAAATTAAATTTGATCTTCAATTCTTTGGTTAATTCTCTGATGCTAGACCCTTTTGATCCCACAATCAAGCTGGGTTTGGAAGAACCGATAATAATCTTCTCTCCTAAAGGTATCTTCTTTAAGCGGATAGAAGAGATTCCTCCCACCTTACTTAATTTGTTTCTAACGTATTGTTTAATGTAATACTCCTTGGTTTTTTGATTAATAAACTCGCGTTCGATCATGGTTTGTCCCTACTATTATTATCTTTTTGTTTTGAAGCGGTTTTGGGTGCTTTAAGGTGTTCTTTATTTCCCTTTTCTTTATGTTCTTTAGTTTCACTCTTCTTCTCTTTGTTCTTATCCGTCATTTCTCTTACTTCTATCTCCAGATGAGTTCTCTTAGTTCCTCGATGCCAACGATTGCCAGTTTGAGGTATGGACGCCTTATTAGCAATAATTTTAATGATTTTTAAGTTGGAAGTGTTTAATCCTTTAGCTTGGGCATTAGCTTCTACTGCTTTTAATAGATGTAAAAATTCTTTAGCGGCTTTCTGCGGATATCTTCCAGTAGACATTCCGGCACGATGTCCAATATCATGAATGAAATGGTAATAAGGTAAAGCTTTTTTCAGGGCGATAACCGGTTCTAAAATCTGTTTAGCTTGAACCGTGGTCTTATAACGCAAATTTCGACTTATCTCTACCGAGTGCTTAGTAGAAATAGGAATATTTTGACAACTAGCGCGAGCCAGATGTTCCGGTTTTATTTCCATTTTATTTTTCATTTGACTTTGTTAGTGATTTCGTTGGTAATTATTAATTTTTAATTTTATCTTGCCGAGATAGCCTTACTGGAACGAGTTGCTCCAATACCTGCGGCACTATGTTTCACTCCTTTTCTAGTGAGAGAAAATTCTCCCAAGCAGTGTCCAAGCATGTCTAAAGTTATTTTTATAATAGGCCATTCTTTACCATTATACACTTGGAAAGTTTTTCCTACCATTTGGGGCAGGATAATCATGTTGCGACAATGAGTTTTAATATTATCTTCTCCTCTAGTGATTAATTTTAGTAAGGCTTTTTGGTCCGGAGTGAATCCGCGTTGCAGTGATCTTCTTTGTCTGCTGGTAGTTAACTCTATGAACTGCTTTAAGTCCATTTTCTTAACTTCCTCTTCGCTTTTTCCTCTCCAACTTAATTCTTTAGCCATTTTGAATGTGTCTTATTTTGTATTTTATTTTTTAATTTTGTTTTATCATTATTTATGTCTACCGGTTCTTCTCGGTGCAATTTTACCTACTTTTCTACCCGGAGGAGCGTTACGTGGAGATTGGGTCGGTCGACCTTTAATATGCGAACATTTTCCACCAAAGGGATGGTCTACCGCATTCATGGAAATACCACAAACCACTGGATACATTTGGTTGCGGGCATGCATCTTGTGAAATCGGGTTCCGGCTTTTAGGAAAGGCTTTTCCAACCTTCCTGATCCGGAAACTATTCCGATCGCTGCTCGACATTCTGGTAATAATAATTTTTCTTTTCCGGAAGGAAGTTTTACTCGGATAACTTTAGGGTCCTTAGCTACAATCTTAGCGAAAACTCCTCCCGTTCTTACTAATTTTCCTCCGTCTCCCGGACGGATTTCAATATTATGAATGGAAACTCCTTCAGGGATATCTTTCAACGCTAAAACGTTTCCTTCTTTAACTTCACTACCCCCAATACTAATTTCATCTCCTACTCGAATTCCTTCCGGAGCGAAAGCCAGTTTCTTTTCTCCGGTTAAATATGAAACTTCCATCAATGGAGCACTATGTCCAGAACAATGCACTATGTCCGCAACTGTTCCGGTAGTTTCTTGTTGGTATAATTTTACTTCTCCCTTGAAGCGATGACTAGGCGATCTAAAGGTTAAGGTTCCTCGTCCTCTTCTCTGTTGGATTAAATTTTTACCCACTTTAACTTTTCACCTTAAATCATACCTAAATCTGCTCCGATATCTGAAGCGAGATGTTCTTTGCCTATCTTCACGTAAGCTTTCTTTTGCCCCGTGAAAGAATTTTGGATATTAACTTTTAACACTCTAACTTTAAACAACGTTTCTACGGCTTTTTTAACATCGGCTTTAGTAGCTTTAGCTGTAACCACAAACACTAATTTGTTATCAAACTCTACCATGCGAATACTTTTCTCCGTAGATAAAGGATGTTTAATAATGGTGTAAGGATCAAAATTAGCAACTACTTTTTCCGTCTTATTTTTTAAGACTTTTTTTGGAGCAACGATAACCGCTTTCTCCGCCTGTACGTTTTTTTGGTTTCGAGTTGCCATTTTTGTTTAAATAATTATTAAATGAATAATTTCTCCTTTTCTAAGATTTCTAACGCTTTCTTGCTCCATAAAGTTACTCTACCGGCATGAGTTCCCGGAGCTAACAATTCCACGTTTAATGATTTTACCGGAACCGCTTCGATTCCAATCATATTCTCCGCAGCCTTAATCAGGGGACAATTATCTCCCACTACTAGTAAAATACTTTTTTTCTGCTTGTACTTTCTTCCTCTTAACTTTCCTTTTCCAGCGCGGACCTTCTTTTCTCCCGCTCGAGTTAGTTCTAATTCAAATCCTAAAGTAAGTAAGGCTTTTTGCAAGATTTTAGTTTGATTGATTTTTTCTAAAGTAGAATCGATAACGAAAGGATATTCTGCGGGAAATTTATGTCCGCGTTGTTCTACTATTGGTTTGTTAATGGTAGCGGCAATAGCGGAGCGAATCGCTTTTTGATTCTCTTTCTGATTAATCTGTTGTTCCCATACTTTTTCTGCTTGGGGAGGATGAGCGGCGCGTCCACCACGAGTTTGGGGAGAAAATGCTCCCACCCAAGACATTCTTGTTCCACGTCGGGAAAGAATTTTTCGGTTGACTCTACTGATACCGAAACCATAACAACCACGATAATGTTTACGCTCTTTACTTAATTTTGAAGAATGTCTTAATCCGGCATCGGGATTAGTTCCATAAGCTTGCCGCTCACTGCTCTGTAAGGCGTGTACCGCTCGGCAAATCAAGTCTGGTCGGAAACTTTCACTAAACTGTACCGGCAGTTCTATTTCTCCCACTTTATTCTTCTGTTCGTTAAGTATAGCTAGTTTCATTTTTTGTTTGTTGAATCTTTAATTTTGATTATCTTATTTGTGAATGTAAGTTATTTCTGGAGCTTCTTTAGTCGCTCTTCGGTCCGGACGTAAGGCTGGAGTCAAAACAATGGCTCTCTTTTTTGGTCCGACTACTGAACCTTTAACTAAAAGGTAAGTATTTCTGACTACACCATAATTTGTAATTCCGCCCTCGGGGGTTACTTCTGCTCCTTCTTGTCCAATCTTTAAGATTTGTTTATTATATTCAGTTCGGAGATGGTAACCCATCTTACCGGGGTTAGGAACATTAAATTCCACTCTTTTTGGAGTCCAAGAACCTAAAGTAGCAATACCCCTCTTAGTTTTTTCTGCTTTATGTTGTCTGATCGGTACACCATATCTCTTGACTGTTCCTTGGAATCCCTTACCAGTATTAATGCCGTGAATATCAACATAATTGTTTCGTTCAAAAACATCATTAACTTTAATTTCCTTTCCTAAATTTTCCTTAGCGTACTTTAATTTGTCTTCCTTATTTCCGCCTAAAGCCACTTCTAATAATTTAGGTTTCTTACTGTCTACTGTAGCCAATTTTGGATTAGAGTGAACTAATAATCTCAATTCGTCAAATTCTTTAATGTCGTCAATAGTTTTACCGGCCTTTTTAGGCAGTTGGAACTGCTTAGCCAACTCTTTATCCAATTTAGGAGCTAAAATTGAAGTCGTTTTGATTAAACCATTTGGTGTTCTTTTGTAAAAAGCTACTCCATAAATTATCATGTTCGGACATTCTATAATAGTAGCAGGCATAAAGATGGATTCGCCTTTAGTAATGGACTTGGCCCGATTATCGGTAACTTGTAAATGGGTCATTCCTGCTTTGTAAGCAATAAATCCTAACAATTTAACCTTATTCTCTTTTACCCAAGAACGGATCCGGGCTAAAGAATGGGTAGTCCTCTTTCTAGGCCAAAACTGCATACTTCCTCGACGCGGATGGTGTGAGTCTCCCATTTATCTCTATTTTGAAGTTTACTGATCCAGTTACTTCTAATTTTTTATTTAAAGTGCCTATACCGGATTTCATCTCAGAAGCAAGCTTGCTGGTGATGTCTTCCTTTTCAGGCTCTCCATCGGATCATTTGGCTGTATTACAACCAGTATAACTCGATGACATTTCTTAAACAAACATTGATTTGGTTAAGTATGTGCTTAGGACCGGGGGTTATTTATAAAGGTTTTGCTTGGGGGTATGAAAAATATCAAACAGGATAATAATTCGTGACGTATTCTTCTAACACCATATACGTTTCAATATCCTTAATCAAATCGGAAAATTTATACCTCATTTCCCTAAGAATGTTCTCGAATTCAGTTATGCTTTTGGTGGCTATTTCACATTCAATATCCGACCTTCCTAAAGATTTAGTCATAAAAATGATATTTGGATGTAACTTAAAATAAGATTCCAATTTGCGTTCCTTTTCCTCGCTAGGGTTTTGATAATTTATAAACAATTTATGGTGAAGATATCCCAACTTGTGTAAATCTAGCAGTACACTGAAACCGAGAAGTATTTTCTTATTTTTGAGGTTTTGAATAGCGTTCTTTACTGAACTGATAGACTTTCCTACCTTTTCTGAAATTTCCGTAAGTGGCATTCTTCCTTCTTTGGATAATATTGATAAAACCTTACTTTCTATGGGAGATAAAACTAAATTTTTCAACTCTTTTCCCATAAAGATTCCTTGCTCTTCTCTTTCTTTATCCAAAAGGAAACCATATTTATAGCGAGCATGAGTGGTCGCAACACAAAAACTTTTTTCTAGTAAATATTGGTGAAACTTCCAGCTTATTTTTTGGATATTTTCTTCTATTTCTAAGATGTCTTTAGTCAGAAAAACAATCGCCAAGTCCCATCTTCCGTGGATTTCCGCCGTCCAAATCACTTTGGGTAGCTTCAGAATATACTCAATAATTTCTTTTTCTTTCTCTTCGGTTAAGTTTTGAAATCTTAGATCCAAACGATAAAAAGTGTAGCCCATACGATGAATATCAATTAAAGCAAAATATTGTTTAATAATCCCTTTTCTTTCTAAATCGTTTATCCTCTTCTTTATCGCTTGTTTTGAGAGTTTAACTTTTTTTCCAATCTCCGCATAACTCGTTCTGCCATTTAAGTCTAATTCGTATAAGATTTTACGATCAAACAAATCCAAATTAATCGCTTCTTTCAGTTCAACTTTTACTTTACTATAAGCCAAGTCACTCATCTATTCGATAAAAAGATCGCTTTTATTTAAATTTTTGGTTACTTAGGAAATTTAACTTAACTTTTTACTAAAATAATTGCCTTTTTTGTTAAATTGTTCCTTTTTGCGATAGAAGGGACTAAATATGGTTGCGTTGTTTCTCAATAGTGAATAAAACGGAGGAAAAATAAAATGATGACCCAATCTGATTTGGAAGAGCACTTAGGAGAACGTCACAAAATCATATATTCAAGCGAAAAAGAAACCATAACCGAATGCTGTTTTTGTGGAGCGGATAATCCTAATGGTTTAAAGAAGAGTATAACACAATGTGATGTTACTACGGATGAAATTCGTGGTAATTATTTGAAAACAAACGAAAGGTATACCATCTGGGGATGTACTTTAGGAAACGATAACTGTCCATTTCTTCAAAAGTATGTTGAATTGATAGATCATTTAGACATGCCACATCCTATTCGACATTGTTAAAATTTTAAATATTTTCTTTTTTTATTTTTCCCTTACCTTTCTAACCATCGATTCCAAAGGAGAAAGCTTTCTTTGCAGCACTTCATCATGTCCAGAACCGAGAAAGTCCATCTTGACCCAATTCTTCTTACCACAATCACATTTGACCGCTTTGTAATGATGCTCTTCATGGTTCAAATCATCCCAGTGAGAAGACCATTGCATCAAATCTAACTCTTTCTTACAATACAAACATCTCTTCCCGGATTCGTGCAGATGATTTAACATTATTTTTGCTTTTTAAGATAAGATTTAAATAGCTTACGTTTTTATAATCCAGACATGAAATACTGGTTTGCGCATATTCTGGGTGGATTAGTCTTAGATCAGAACCTGAAAGTACTAGAAGAAGTAAAATTCAGCTCCCTTTCCGACTATCAAAACCAAAAGGTTACCGAAAGTAAACTAAAGAAGAAATATTCTGACTTGCAGCCCTTGCCACTGGAAAAAGTAAGCTTGGTTTTAGAAACGTTTACTGATAAGAAGTATTTTTCAGAATTTTACCTTCGAAATGTCCATCTTACCAAACAAGGAGTGAAAGCTTCTATTTATGAAGACGGATTTATCATTCAAGCTATCGCTAATATTAAAGAGTTGGATCAAGTGCATAATCAATTAGTGAAAAGATTACGCGAATGGTACAGTTTATACTTGCCCGAATTATCAGCAAAAACGGAATCTCACGACAAGTTTGTAGAATTAGTGTTAAAGAAGAAGAAAGAAGAACTGATTAAAGAGATGAAAGTTAAAGAAACTATGGGTGCAGAGTTAGCCAAGCCTCATCTGGATGAAATTTTATTACTTGCTCACCAAATCGAAAATTTACATATTTTAAGATTACAGCACGAGCAATATTTAGAAAAAGTAATGACCGAATATTGTCCCAACATCTTAGAATTGGCCGGAGTAACCATCGGGGCAAAATTAGTCGAATTAGGCAAAGGATTGAAGAATTTAGCGTTGTTGCCAGCTTCTACTATTCAATTATTAGGAGCAGAAAAAGCCTTGTTTAGACATCTGAAAACCGGCAGTCGCAGTCCCAAGTTTGGAGTAATTTTCGCCCATCAGTTGATTCAGAATGCTCCTACCAAAGAGAAAGGGAAAGTTTCCCGTTCTCTGGCTGATAAATTATCTTTATGTGCTCGATTAGATTATTTCAAGGGAGAGTTTAAAGCAGACCAATTCCGAAAAGAGCTGGAGGAGAAGTTTAAATGAGCCACAACATTCAACCCCATAAACTCTTCGAAATATATCAAGATCAGCGTAATAATATTTACACCAAAAGTTTAATCCCCGGAAAAATACATTTTGATGAACGAACCATTCGAGAAGGGAAGGACGAATATCGGGAGTTTGATCCCACTCGCAGCAAGCTAGCCGCAATGATTCGTAAAGGATGTACTAACATTGGTATACGTAAAGGAAATGTGGTATTATATCTTGGTTCTTCACATGGGTTTACTTGTTCTTTCGTTTCTGATATGGTCGGAAAAGAAGGTTTGATCTTCGCTTTAGACCCTGCTCCACGAGTAATGCGTGATTTGGTCTTCTTATCTGAAGAACGAAACAATATCGTTCCAGTTCTAGCAGATGCTAATCATCCTGAAACTTATGCCGATAAAATCTGTTTAGCTGACGTAGTGTTCCAAGATATATCTCAACGTAACCAAGCAGAAATTTTTCTTAAGAACTGCGACCTTTTCTTGAAGAAGAATGGTTATGGATTACTTTCGGTAAAAGCTCGAAGTATTGATGTGAAGAAGAAACCAACCCAAATCTTCCAGGAAGTGCGCCGAGAGATTGAGAAGCATTATACTGTGATTGATTTCAGAATCCTTGAACCGTTTGAGAAAGATCATTGCCTGATTATTGTGAAGAAATAATCTGCTAAAAATAATCCTCTAAAAATAAACTTTTATATACTTCCCTATAATCCTTCTCTTTCATGGGAAGCATGATGCATCAGGCCGGGTATATTTATTATTATACCAGAAAGTTGTATCGTCTTGATAGAGAAATAAGGTCGGCTCATGAAGACGGAAGAAAATACACTTCCAAATCTCATTCTGCAACGACTATAGATAATCGCAAAGCGTATCAACGTAAGATTGAAAAAGCGGCTAAAAAATATCATGAGTTGCTGCGTAAGCGTCAAGAGGTTCATGGTAAGATTCATGAGCATCTAGCCGGTTTGGCGCGGATGATTAAATTAGAAGCACATCTTAAACTTTAAAGAAAATAAAATTATTTCTTGCCGTTAGCCTTAACTTTAATAATCTGCACCGGGCAAGCATCGGCTGCTTCTTGATTCTTAGCGCGATCCTCTTCGCTGTTGATTTCCAATTCCCAATGATCTTCTACTTCCTTACTCTTCCTCAGCTGGGCCACTCCTTCTTGATCTATTTCCCAGAATTCCGGACAGATAACAGCACAAGCGCCGCAGCTGATGCAATCTTTTTTATAATGTAAAATGATATATTTTCCCATGATTCTCACCCTAAAGTTAAATTGAATTTAACTCAGGTTCGGGCTGTTATATAAATGTTTTCTTTGATTTTTGACTTCGTTTTACCAAAAAACTTATATACGTTAATTCTTTAGTCCCCATTTATGAAAGAGGTTGTTAGAAAGGCATTATTATCCCTAGTTTTAGTTTCACTCTTATTTCTCTTGGTGTCTTGCAGCGGAGTAGTACAAGCAGGAGAGCGTCCTTCTGATACCGCTTCTCGCTTAAAAGCAGCCAATAGTGGTTCTCAAGGAGTAGAAATAAGTTTAGTCAACAACTTTCCTCCTACTTTAATTTATGATGACAACGAATTAGTGGCTTTAGTAAAAGTAGAAAATAAAGGAAATCATCCTTTAAAATTGTCTGATTGCTTTGTGCAGATTACTGGCTTTGACCCTTTTATCATTAAAAACGGATTTAACGTTTATCATCCCTGTGCCGAAAATAGGGGGGTTTTGGACGGGAAGAATGAATATAATTTGAATGGGGGATCAAACCAAATCGAATTCAATTCTAACGATAATCGTTTACCGCAGGGAGTATTCGAATATAATCCTCTTCTAAACTTTGTGGTCTGTTATAATTATCATACTATGGCTAATCCCGTAGTGTGCGTTGATCCTTTATTCTACCAAGTAACTTCACAGCAGAAAAGTTGTATACCTCATGACGTGAGCATGGGTGGAGGCCAAGCGGCTCCGGTAGGAGTGAGTTATGTGGGAGTAGATATGACCGGAGGAGGAGCAATATTTGAGATAGGTATTCAAAATCTTGGAACCGGAAGAGTGTTAAGTTCCTATTCCGATTTACGTAATTGCGGTCAAGCTTCTTTAACTTACAACGATCAAGACGTAGTTTATTATCAAGTTTCTTGGAGCGGTGGCATACTAGATTGTAAACCACGAGACTTTGTGCGTTTAGTCAACAATAACGGAATCATCACTTGTTCTGTTACTTTGCCCAATACCGGAGCATTTGAAACACCTTTATTGGTAGATTTGGATTATAATTACATTAAATCTTTCACTAAAACGGTAAAAATCATACGTACTCCCGGCAGCCAGACTCTTTCTTAAGGGTTTAAATCGGTTCTTCTTATCTTCTCGCACAATAAACTTTAAATACATTCGCTTCTTCTTAAGAGAAATCAGGTTAAAATATTAAATGCTAAAGAGTTTAGCGTTTTAAAATATAAAAAGAGAGGGATACATCATGAGAAAAATATTAATAGCGCTTACTTTATTGGTTAGTTTGTTTTTATTGGTTTCTTGCGGAAGCAATTCCAACACTTCCACCACCGTAAAAGGAGCATATATGGGTGGGACGCAGGGGATAGAAGGAACTTTTGAAGATTTTGGAGTGTTAGAAAATGGTGTTTCTTCCGTCTTTGATAGCGAAGATTTTCCGATTGAAATCACTTTAAGAAACAAAGGAGAATATAAAATCAAGGGAGGAGAAGTTACCTTACAATTACTTGGTCCGGCTAAAGATGAATTTTCGGGAATTTCTTCTTGGTCTTTAAGCAACAAAGGAGAAATTGAAATCATTTCTGATCTTTTAC
>JBBSWE010000179.1:0-4423 GCA_038046445.1 Nanobdellota archaeon
ACAAGGCTAAAGCTTTATAGACTAAACCGCACATGTGCTGAGTGAACATGGTTTTACACATTCCTGCATCTTGTATTCCAGTATATTTAGCCTGAATGATACATCCTTTCAGCCCTTGTAAGATGGCTTTCAACATCTGTAAATTCTTGTAGATTCCGGAAAGGCACAGAGTTTGGAAGGTGCCAATAATTTGCGAGTGAGGATCTATTTTAGCTTCAGTTTCTGATCCAGGATGGATATAGTCTAATAAGTAATTTGCCCCGAAGGCTCCGGAAAGATCTCTGCCAGAATAATAGCGAATACTGGGATAGTTCGTACCGGCCTTTCTTCCTGATTCTTGATAGACACGATCCTGTTGGTAGAACCACGTTTCTCCTTTTATAGCGGTACGAGCTCCAGAAATTCCGACAGGTGTACTAGAACCTTTTTTGGGCTCACAGATACAACGTTCAAGCATCCCATCAGAAATTTTATTTACAAAACAATCACTGGTATACCCGGCATCATACTGGTTCTCTTTAACGGCTATATAATTTTTTCCATTTTTATCTTTACTTTCTGGAAGGCAAGCGGGATTAGCAGCAGTATAACCAACACGATTACGATTAGTTTCACAGATAGTCTTGCAATCAACATTTCTTCCTATTAAAAATTCAGTTGGATCGTTCAATCCAGTAGGATCGTACGCCTTTAACTCTATCTCCACTACGGCATTACTTAAAGTATCATCTGGACCAATCGATTTAAAAATCCAAATACCTCTTCGAGAATTTGATTCTTTTTGGAGATACGCAGGACGATAATAAATATTACCATCTTCTACATAACGATAACAATTATTGGTGGCTTTTTGCCCATCTTTCTGCTTTTCAGTATATAACTTACTGGCCAACATATCATTCTTTTTAACGTATTCTCCACAATTTTCAATTTTAACCAAATATGCACCTTTACCGGTGGCGGCACATTGCTTCTGTTCCAAAATTTTCTGATCTATTTCCGTAGTGGTTTTATCTTCTGTCCACTTCGCCGGAACTGTTCGACAGAAAGCCCGATCGCAAGTCCAGCGATATAATTGGTCAAAGAAAGCTTCTGTTTTCCACATCCCGGCAGTCTTAGGACAGCGAGCATCTAAAGATGCCTTTTTCCAATCTGTTGATCCTTTGGTACCTAAGATAGCCTTTTCAGCCTTATCTAACAATTCTGTTTTACCTTCAGTAATTCCGGCTTTATTATCAAAAGCATTTAACCCTTTCTTACTCCACGCTTCCAATGTACTCTCTAAATACAAACCTCTTTGATCATTGTACACGGGACAATCTTCATCGTTACTCTGTCCTTTTTGTAATAATCCTTTAGCAATCTTTTTAGCCGTACCAAAATATCCTTCCAAATAAGAGGTAAACATCCTAATCCAACGCATGCCTGTTTTCAAAGTAGAAGCGCCCATGCAACTCATCCCGGCAATCAGATACGCCTTCTTCACGTATTCAGAGACTATATCAATCTTATCGATGGTCCAATTCAAAGCATCCACTCCTTCATCGGCTAAGAAATCCGGCACGAGATCGCTACTATCAATAGGGATATCCACAAAGTAACCTAAATCAAAACAAGCGGTTTCGGTCTGAGGAGGAGCCCATTGATCTTTTCCCTGCCGTTCCTGATAATTGATGGTAACTTTTAAAGGAAAGACCACTTGACTTTTCTTGAACTGTTCCCAATAACTGCTTTCTCTTTTGCTCCAATCTTGGGCAGAATTCAATTTCCAAGTGACATAAACTTTACTACGGTCCCCACTATAGATGATATTACTTCTTACAGGCAAGATCTTACAAGCCAAACTGAACTTATCTTCACCTTTGCGCATGTCTTGAGTACAGGCCGGCTCGATGGAAACGCCGCTGATTCTGTAACCACTTTCACTAGGATTTTGCGGATCGGCTAGGGCACTACCTAAATACTTAAAATCAAAAGCTGCTTGGATCTCCTGCCTTCCTTCGTCTAACAAGCGCGGGATTAAACGCAAGGGTCCCTGAAACTGGTTGATGGATTCAACACTGAAAGTCAAGCCGGAATAACAAGTACGTACAGTAACCGTATGCTGCCAATAATTGCTTTTTCCCGTAGGACTTTCAGCGACGATATAAATTTGATAAGTGGAATATTGCTGCTGCGCTACTTCTTGGATCGGGAAAGTAGCAATATCTAACAAGTTGGAAGGAACTTCTCTCGGTCCGAGATCTTTCAGGGAGAAATCTGTCAGCAGACGAGCGAAGTTAACCTCACTAAAAGTAAAGTTTCCGCTGCTGTCAGCAGTAGTAATCGCTCGAGCATCACGCTTGAAGTCGGGTTGGAAAGTGCTTCCCATTACTTTATACACGTACAGGTATAATTTCGCTCCGGGTTTAGTTTCACCATTAATATCGGAACTTACTCCCAAGGGACGTTCAAAATATTCATAACCTTTTTCTATCTCGGCCTTGACCGTGATGGGTTTGGTATCGGCGAATACTTCTAAGTTCGTACTGGTTTCCCAACCGGCCCTATCTTTCAAAGTGATGAGAATGATGTTTTTTCCTTCAGTTAAACTAACGCTGGCTTTAAGCAAAGTTCCTTCTCCCTTTTTGGTGGAACGATTATTCACAAATATTTCATAAGTAGCATTTTCAGAAAAAGTTCCTTTTAATTCGATACTACTTTTATCGGTCAGCGCAGAAACATTTTCTAATTGCAGGCGCGGTTTGTTGATATCGGAGAAAACCATTCCGCTCCAACTGGCTTTGTTGCCGGCTGGATCGCTGGCGATAATGGTAAGGTTGTTAGATTTATCTCCCTCCACCACCACATGTGAGAATTCAAATTTTCCCGGAAGCTGACTCTTTCCTTTAGAAGAATGAGAGGAAGAAGAAGCTACATTAATAGCTCCACCGACGACATTGGAAAGATTATTAGAAATATTAGAAGGAGCAGTATTGGTTGAATTAGAAGTGATCAAGGGAGGGTTAGATATATTAGAAGAAAGAGACGAAGAACTCTCCCTGGGAGAAGAATTATTCTCGCTTTCTACTGCAGGAGGAGCGTTGGCGGAGGCTGACTCGGCTAAAGCCGGAATAACAGCAGTAGTTTCACTTAAATTTTCTTCTACTTTCTTAGCGACCGCATTTCCAAAAGATTTTCCGTTAACTAGTAGTTGAATTTTCGCTCCGACCTCGCTAAAACCGATTACATCAATACTACTTCCCGCAATTATAGTAGGGATTTCTACTTCTAAAGCAGGGGGAGTAATATCCGGCGGCAAAGTAGTAAAAGAATAAAAGTTTCCGGAATTGTTATCAGCGGCATTTCCACTGGCGACAGAATAAAAGTAAAGAGTATTCTGCAGCAATTTTTCTAAAGCGAGATGATGTTCATTAACAGAATTACCGTCACCAATAATCTTCAGCTGAGTTTTATTGGAGCCATAATTTACAAACGAATCCGCCGCTTCAGTAGTGGTCCATTTAATCACCGCGCCGGTGTCAGTAATATCTTCCGCTCGGACGTTAGATATTTCCAAAGCGTGGATAATAGGGAGATTCAAGAAGAAGAGGATTACCAACAGAGCAGATAACTGTAAGAGCTTATTTCTGTTCTGTTCTGAGTTACGAGTTGACTCTTTTTTCATGTTCTTATGATTTTATCTCCGGCAGGAAGATGTAACGACTATTCTCTCCCAAAGTGTTCATGAATTCCAATTGACCTGTTTCGGAAACATCACTCGGAGTTAAGACGTGGAAGATTATTTCTCGTGCTCCATACAATCGATCCCAAGGAACGGTCCAATTATACTTATATCCGCCCACCCATTGCCCTTCATCGGAAGCGCTGCTTCCTTGCTTGAACACGTTAACTTCCACCGTATAAGTAAAATCAGCTTCGGCCAGGAATTCTAAATTCTGCGCGGAAAGAGTGAGGTCATTAGCTTGAGGAGAGAGGGTCAAGGAGGATTCTTGAGTGTGCGTACTGATTCCGCTTCCACTCAAACTTTGATAATTTATGGGAAGATTAGGATTAATTTCAGGAGTTGTCGTGGGTTTACTTTCCGGCAATTTTTCCGAATTGAGATTACTTCCATCTTCGGTAACTGAAGAAGGAAGGCTTTCATTAATGACCTTATCGTCGAAATAAATCGTGATGGTAGCCCATTCTTCTTTGCTCAAGGGAACAGCCGTATCAATAAGCTGTGGAGAAGCAAATTGGTGCTTAACCACTTTAATTTTATTGGCCGGAAAACGATACAAAGGAACTAAATCCAATTCCTCTTCTTGATTAGGTTGGGGTACGAGTCTCCTCCAATCTTCTCTTTATCTTTCTTTCTCTCCTCTCTGGATCGCTCCGACGCAATAAGGAACAATGGTAGATTTTCCGGCTACATCTCCCT
>JBBSWE010000180.1:0-3104 GCA_038046445.1 Nanobdellota archaeon
TAGCAGCCAAAAGTGTTGCTGCTGACCTTTCCCGTGCCCATCTGAACTGAGAAGAGTTTAGTTCCGTCTTGGCTGCAAATGAATTTACCATCCATGGTACGATACTCGTGCTTAACATAAGCATAGAGCCAATCGGGATAATTCGCGCAAGTAGCGTAACTTAAATAACTAATCACTCCGAATTCAAACTTATCTTTGCTGCCATACTGCTGGCCAATCTTGGAAAGACAGGGAGTCTCCTTTTTAAAATAATCAATTGCTGCACCAGAAGCGGAAGTTACCACCCCTAAAGCATCAGTAGGAATCGGAGTAGGCACACTTCCTTGATACATTCCTACTAAATTAGAACCATAATCCACCGCAGAAACAATCTTTCCCGCTACATCAATAGCCGTTCCTGCTACCTTTAACTTTCCTAATTCCGGCTGAGTCATAGTTACTTTAGTTTGCACTCCTTTTTTACAGTAAGGAGCCGTTCCACTACAAACTTTGTTTAAGTTGAAAGGATAATTAGAAACGCCGTAATAGTTCACTGACACACTGCCCCCGGTGATGGAATCTCCTTTATTTCCGGTAAGAACCATTACTATAATGATAACCGCTAAAACGATTAAGATGCCCCCTAAACCAAAATAAAACCACTTATTGCTTTTATTTCTATTTTTTTTCATAAGGAGCACCTCTCTTGCTCTTGAAAAGATTTTCCAATATTTAAAGTATTCCTTATAGTTTCATAATCATGAAACTATTTAGCTAAACAGTTATTCGAATAGTAAACTTTAAAAAGAGCAAAGTTTTACTAGATAAACGGATGGAAGAAAAAGAGGAGCGGTTGGCTCGAGCGATTAGCGCTGGTTCTAGAAGGGAGATTCTGCGTTTATTGGCGAATCAGGAATTAACGGTGAAGGAAATTGCTTCCAAAACCAAACTTTCGGTTTCTCTTGCTTCCCGCCACCTGCAATTATTATCTGATTTAGGATTCTTGTCATCTAGGAGGGAAGGAATTTATCGACATTATTCTCTTAAGATTAAAGAGATTAAAGAATTATTAAATTCATACGATAAGGTGCTTAAAAAATATGAAGATTAAATCACTGACACTTAAAAAGAACATGAAAGTTAAACCTAAAGAGGTGCGGAAGAGAAGTGTTCCCCTAGCTAAAGACCACCACTCCCTACGCGTCTTCCTAGCCCTAGTAGTATTCTGCGGAATACTTCTCTCCGCCTCTTTATTTTATTCTGGGAATACGTCTATTAGCGGAGTACGAGAAATCTTTCATTCCACAGGAGAAGCCTTTAGTTCTCTCAATAATTTGATTACTGGAGCAGCGGTGGGAGTGGAAGATATTAAGATCCAAAGCACTTGTGCGGCAGATTATGCTAGTGGCGGAATAATTAATACTACTATTTCCTGTTCCAGTGAAGTTATTACTGTTAATGGAACGTTAACTCTTCGAGATGATACTGTTCCAGGAGATATTCTAGCTTCTAGTTTCCATACCAGTAATACTGCTAAATACGATTTAAGAAGCAATTCCAGCGGGATTACTTCTGCTATTCCGGATTTGCTCAAGAGCGAAGCAGCTTATACTAACGACTGGGATACTGCCACGGGACAAGAATTTTATATCATGATGAACGAATCTCAACATCAGATTCAGATGTTCATCAATGATTCTAATCATGCTCTTTACTATTATCAATTAGATTTAGATAATAATGAAAATACGGGTGATGCTCCTGACGGAATAGACGTACATATAGGATATATACCTAGTAATAAATACTTAGGTCCAATTATTTTATGTAACGGCAGTAGTATAGTTTTAGTTAACGGCAGTGCCAGCAATTCTAGCAGTCACACTTGTGGTAATGTCTATAATTCTAACTTTACTCAGAATTATACTCTCTATTGGAATCAGACCAACACTAGCGGAGGAAGTGCCTTTGAAGTGATTATTGATTTTAGTGGAAATTGGACCGATAAATGGATTGTTGCTACTGATGGTGTAACTAGTACTTATACTACTTTCCAAAATTCTACGGTCAATACCAGTACCCGTGGAACTGTTGGAAACCTTACTTTAAATAATGTCACCTTAGCCATTCAGGGTAACTTTACGGTTAATGGCAACAGCTATTTGACCGTTCTTAATTCAATAATCAACTTTTCATTAACTAACAATGGTTCCGCTAATTTTTATTGGAAAGGGAATAGCACGGTTAATATTAATAATAGTGTCCTGACTAGCAATGGAAGCAATTTATTTTGGGGCTGGAGATCAGAGACGGATTATTATAATATCACTAACAATAATATCTCCAATAATGGCTTGGGTAGTCTCAATTATAATTATAACAATAAATTTTATGCTAATGTGGGAGGAAGGGTATATAATAACCTCTTTTCTAATTGTCAGGTTATCACTAACCAAAGATGCTTAGAATTTTATAATGCTCAAACCGGCCTTAATGTGAGTAGTAATACCTTTAATGGACCAATCATTGTTGATACCACCGGAGGAGTAAATATTGAAAATAATATCAATCTAAGTTGTTACATCAATTCTCCCGGAACAAACATCAATTTTACAAATAATATCATTTCTGATCTGTTTAGATTAAGCAGTAGTGAAAGTTCACCGGCAGTTTCCGGAATTACTCTTATTAATAACAATTTTACTAATTCAATCACTGGTCATCATTTATACACCCTAAACATTTCTGGTTCTAATTCCATCATTTATTACAACCAATATGGAAGAATCAGGTGGGAAAATAAAGGAAATCTTACCATTCCTACAGATTGGGGATTGGGAAATAAAGTTTATCTGTTGAATAATACTATCGGAATAGCCGATAATGTTAATATCAGTAATCTAAACACCTCCGCTCAGATTACTTTCTATGGTCTGACTGGATGGGGAAGTAATAATCCAAACATCACTAAGAACGGAGTTAATTGTACTGATTGCACCATTATTTCTTGGAATAACGGAACAGGAACATTAGTTATGAACGTAACTTCATTCAGCAACTATTCTGCACAGAATGGAGGAGCAGATATTACTCTTCCTTATTTTAATTACATCCCTGCAAATACT